>CALVGQ010000048.1 GCA_944327135.1 uncultured Erysipelotrichaceae bacterium
CCTTGAATCAGACAGCGCAGCAGAAAAAGCAGGTTTTGTATTTTTTAGGGAAAACAGAGTGGCTATCCTGTTTGCCTGATGAGAACACTGAAAAAGCCTTTGCTTTTTTTCATCGTTCTGCTCAAAAGCTGCCGGTACATCCGCTGAGCGAAAAGGATGAGGTTTCAATGGCGCTGGTGTTTGGAAAGACAGAAGAGGATTATGCTGCTTATTATCAGATCAGCGGTCTGACAGTGCTGCCGACTTGCCATCATTATGCGGATCTGAATGCCTGTGGGATCAGCAAGGCGACTGGGATGGAAGCTTTGATCCGTGCTTTTGGACTTTCGCCGAAACAAACGATGGCATTTGGTGATGGCATCAATGATATCGAAATGATCCAGCATGCCGGAATTGGCGTTGCGATGGGGCAAGGATGCGAGGCAATTCGGCAGGCGGCGGACTATGTGACGACACCGGTGGATGAGGATGGGATCCGTCGCGCGCTGCTTCATTTTGGACAAATCGATTGAATTTGAAAAAAGCGGTCTGTTTTATGGCCGTTTTTTTATAGTTGGGATAAGATTGCATGACTAACAAACCACCAAGGAAAAATGCTGGCACTTTGTGCAAAAAACAGAATGAAAAATAATCCATTATTTTCTTTTTTTTCATTCTAGAAAAGGCTTGTGCAGGGGAGGGTTTGATGGTATGATGTTGATAGTTGGAAATCCAACTATTGAGGTGAAAAGATGGCTCAATCTAGTCGTTTGCTGACTGATTCTTCAATTCTTTACCGCTGTTCACAGAAATATTATGATAAAGTGCTGAGTGATTTGAACCTGGGATCCGGACAGCTTCCGTTTCTCATTTTTATTTACGAAAATGAAGGAATTACGATGAATGGTCTGGCCGAAAAAGGCTGCTATGACAAGGGAACTGTGACCAAAGGCGTTCAGCGGCTGGTGGAAGCAGGGTATGTTATCATGATGTCTGATGAGCATGATAAACGGGTGAAGATGTTGTTTACCACTGAAAAAGCCAAGGAAATCATGGCTCAAATTTATTTGATCCGGCAAAATTGGTGGGAAATGATTACTCAGCAGATGAGCGAAGAAGAGGCGGCTCTGTTTGGAACCTTGCAGGCCCAGGCGGCGCAGAATGCTCTGGCGTTTTTGATCCGTGAACAGCAGGAAGAACCATTGCGAATTTTTGGAATGCAAAAGCTGACCCTGCTGGATTATCCAGGAAAGATGGCAGCAACATTGTTTACTGGAGGATGTAATTTTCGATGCCCGTTTTGTCAAAATTCAGATCTGGTTTTTTTGGCAGAAGATGCAGCGGAGATTCCTTCGGAAGAATGGCTGGATTTTTTAAAGAAGCGCCGCTCGCTGTTAGAGGGAGTCTGTATCAGCGGCGGAGAACCGCTGCTTCATCCGGGAATTGAAGCACTGCTTCGGCGGCTTAAGCAGCTTGGATATCTGGTCAAATTGGATACCAATGGCAGCTTTCCGCACAAATTGGAAACCCTGGTTTCTCAGGGCTTAGTAGACTATGTTGCGATGGATCTGAAAAATTGCCGCGAAAGTTATGGAAAAACAGCGGGAGTTGAAGCGCTGGATCTTGGGCCGATCGAAGCCAGCGTACAGCTGCTGATGCAGGGAAGAGTGCCCTATGAGTTTCGTACAACGATCGTTCGGGAGCTGCATAATGAAAAGGAGCTTCGGCTGCTTGGAGAATGGATTCAAGGAGCTCAAAAGCTGGTGCTGCAGCAATTTGAAGACAGCGATCGGGTCATTCAGAAGGGGCTGCATGCATGGGACAGAGCAACACTGGAACAATTTCAAAAAATGCTTATTCGCTATGTGCCGAATACTGAGATTCGAGGCTGTTAGAAGGAAAGGATAGAGAGCATGATTAAAGTAGTAAAACGGGATGGGAGCATTACAGAATTTGATATCAGCAAGATTGCGGTTGCGATCAGTAAGGCTTTTGAGGCTCAGCAGAAAAAGTATCATCCGTCGATCATTGAGATGCTGGCGCTGCGGGTCACCGCTGATTTTGAACCGAAGATCAAAGAGGATCGAATCCAGGTCGAGGATATTCAGGACAGTGTAGAAGCGATCCTGATCCAGTCCGGCTATGCGGATGTTGCCAAGGCGTATATTTTGTACCGCAAACAGCGGGAAAAGATCCGGAATATGAAATCGACGATCCTGGATTACAAGGATCTAGTGAATAGCTATGTCAAAGCAACCGACTGGCGGGTAAAAGAAAATTCGACGGTAACTTATTCAGTAGGCGGATTGATCCTGAATAACAGTGGAGCGATCACTGCCAATTACTGGCTTTCTGAAATTTATGATGAGGAGATTGCCAATGCGCATCGTCAGGGGGATCTTCATCTCCATGATCTTTCCATGTTGACTGGCTACTGTGCGGGCTGGTCTTTGAAACAGCTGATTGTGGAAGGATTGGGAGGAGTAAGCGGAAAGATCACTTCCAAACCGGCGAAGCATCTGGCTTCGCTGTGCAATCAGATGGTCAATTTTTTGGGAATCATGCAGAACGAATGGGCAGGGGCTCAGGCGTTCTCCTCGTTTGATACCTATCTGGCTCCGTTTGTTAAAACGGATCATCTGAGTTATGAAGAAGTGAGAAAGTGCATTGAGTCCTTTGTGTATGGGGTCAATACCCCAAGCCGCTGGGGAACCCAGGCTCCTTTCAGCAACATCACGCTGGATTGGACCGTTCCGCAGGATCTTGCATCGATGCCGGCGATTGTGGGCGGACAGCCTCAGGATTTTTGTTATGGAGACTGCCAGCAGGAAATGGATATGATCAACAAGGCCTTTATTGAAGTGATGATCGAAGGTGATGCCAATGGCCGCGGTTTTCAGTATCCGATCCCAACCTATTCCATTACCCGGGATTTTGACTGGTCTGATACAGAGAACAATCGACTGTTGTTCGAGATGACTTCCAAATACGGGACACCGTATTTTTCCAATTATGTCAACAGCGATATGCAGCCTAGCGATGTGCGCAGCATGTGCTGCCGGTTGCGGCTGGATCTGCGCGAACTGCGCCGGAAATCGGGTGGATTCTTTGGCAGCGGTGAGAGCACGGGATCGATTGGCGTGGTGACGATCAATCTTCCGCGAATTGCCTATCTGGCGAAAGATCAAGCCGATTTCTTTGCCCGTCTGGACCGTTTGATGGATATTGCGGCTCGTTCATTAAAAGTGAAACGGCAGATTATTACAAAGCTGCTGGAAGAAGGGCTTTATCCTTATACGAAACGTTATTTGGGTTCATTTGACAATCATTTTTCGACTATCGGGCTGATTGGGATGAACGAGGTAGGGCTGAATGCGAATTGGCTGCGGGCGGATCTGACCGATCCCAAGACGCAGGAATTTGCCAAGGAAGTGCTGAACCACATGCGGGATCGGCTGGTGCGTTATCAGGAAGAATATGGCGACTTGTACAATTTGGAAGCAACGCCAGCAGAATCAACGACCTATCGTCTGGCGAAGCATGATAAAGAAATGTATCCGGATATCATTACGGCGACTGAGGAGGGCAATACCCCGTATTATACGAACAGCTCTCATCTTCCGGTGGGATATACCGAGGATATTTTTGAAGCACTGGATATTCAGGATGAGTTGCAGACACTGTATACTTCTGGGACCGTTTTCCATGCCTTTTTGGGAGAGAAACTGCCGGATTGGAAAGCGGCGGCAACCCTGGTCAGAAAGATCGCGGAGAACTATAAGCTGCCTTATTATACGCTCTCTCCGATTTATTCCATCTGTCGGGAACATGGATATCTGAAAGGGGAGCAGAAAACCTGTCCGATTTGTCATCAGATGACCGAAGTTTACAGTCGGATTACAGGTTATTATCGTCCAGTTCAGAATTGGAATGCCGGCAAGGCGCAGGAATTCAAGGAAAGAAAGCTGTATGATATTGGTCATTCGATTTTAAAAGGTCATTTATCAGCACGAAGCTCGAAAGATCAGACAACAGAGGTCCAACCATCCAAACCGCAAAAGCAGTCAGTCAGCGGCGGTCAGCGGGTTTTGCTGTTTACGACAAAAACCTGTCCGAATTGCAAGATTGCTTCAAAGATGCTGGAGCAGGCACAGATTCCGTATGAGCTGATCGATGCTCAGGAAAATGAAGTGCTGGCCCGTCGTTATGCGATCCTGCAGGCTCCGACGCTGGTCGTGCTGGATGAACAGGAAAAACTGGTTTTGAAAACGGCTAATGTGCAGGAATATTTAGCTCAGCGCTGATGCAGCGGCAATGGATTGATTAGGCATTCGCAAAAAGCGAATGTCTTTTTAACGTTGATCTTATTTTTTGGTTTAGCTTGGTTATGCTATACTAAAGAAGAATAAATGCAAAGATCAACATGAAGGAAGGGAGCATCAGGATGAGAATTAGAAAAGCAGAACAAAAAGATATTCCAGCGATCGCCGTGCTGTTAAAAGAGGTCAATCGGCTGCATCATCAGGGACGTCCGGACCTGTTTCAAAAAGGAGCCCAAAAATATACGGAAAGGGAGCTGACAGCGATTTTTCAGCAGGAAGACAAGCCGGTTTTTGTAGGCGTAGATGATCAGGATCAGGTTTTGGGATATATCTTTTGCTGGATCGAACAGCCAGAGAGTGCTGTGCTGACTTCGATCAAAACCCTGTATGTGGACGATTTGTGTGTGGCAGCAAAGCATCGTCATCAGCATCTTGGACGTCAGCTTCTTGAGCATGCTGCTGCTTATGCGAAGACGATTGGCTGCTATAATATGACTTTAAATGTCTGGTGCTGCAATGAAGAGGCGCTGCAATTTTATCAGGCCTGCGGACTGCAGCCGCAAAAAATAAAAATGGAAAGGATCTTGAAGTGAACGATCGACAGCAAGCGATTTACTGGCCGAATTATCAGGCCTGCCCGGTCAATCTGGCCAATTCTATCTTGAAATATTTTGATTGCACGCCATTCCATGCTGGCTTGGCGGATGTGGATGAGATGCTGAGACAGAATCCTGTTCGTAATGTGGTGCTTTATCTTTGTGACGGTTTGGGATCAGCACTGCTTAGGGAGCATTTGGAACCTTCAAATTTTCTGCGGTGCCATTGGATTCGGGATTATTCCTCTGTGTTTCCGCCGACCACAACCGCCGCTACGACTTCTATTTTGACGGGGAAGGAGCCTTGCGAACATGGCTGGCTGGGATGGAATCTTTATTTTGAACGCGAAAATCAGATTGTGACGATGTTTCTGAACCTATTGAAGGATACCAATCAGCCGGCGGCGGAATATTCTGTGGCGGAAACGACGTTTCCGATTCGGGTGCTGTCTGAGTGGATCGAAGAGAACGATTCAGCTAAGGGGACGCTTTTGTTTCCGTTTCGTTATACGGTCTATGAGGGAATGGAGGATCTTCACCAGAAGATCCGGGGGCTGCTGGATCAAAAAGAAAAGAATTTTATCTATGCTTATGATACGGAGCCGGATGGCATCCTGCATCGAAACGGCTGTCACAGTCCAAAAGTGCGAGCTCAGATCCGTCAGATCGATGCGCAGTTGGAGAATTTGGCATCTCAGCTGCATGATACGCTGCTGATCGTCACGGCTGATCATGGGCACTGTGATGTGGAACCGGTGTTTTTATCGGATTATCCGGAACTTGCAGAACTCTTGCAGCGAGATCTTTCGATTGAACCCAGAGCGGTATCGTTTGCGGTCAAAGACGGCTGTCATCAACAGTTTGAACAGCGTTTTCAGCAGGTGCTGGGAAAAGATTTTTTATTACTGAGCAAAGAAGAAGTGAAACAAAAGAAACTGTTTGGAACAGGATCCTTGAATCCGCATTTTGATGCTTCTGTTGGAGATTATCTGGCGGTTGCAGTTTCCAATAAAATGATATTAAGCAATCATGACTGCCTTGTATTGAAATCCAATCATGCAGGTTTTACTTCAGCGGAAATGCAAATTCCGCTGATCATGGTCTTGTGTGAGTGAGCTTCAAGTCGGATTTGACTTTCTTGAATCTGAAATGATTTCTGTTATAATTTTTTCATACGCAAGGAGGAACAGTATGTTTAAAAAGAAAAATAGTGACGTTCAATATTTGGATGAAATGGAAACCGAAGAAAAAAATCTTTTGGAGAAAGAAGAATCAGAAATGCTGTGGGAGGATCCGATCCCTTCGACAGCATCTTCGATGCTGGAGGATCTTAAGGAAACCGTGATCAATGAAGATAGCGTGGTCGAAGGCAATGTACGTTGTCAAGGAAAGCTGACGGTGCTGGGAACAGTTCATGGAGATGTGGTCTGTGACTATGAATTGGTGATAGAAGGAGAAATCTGCGGCAATATCAAGGCAAAGGATGTAGAAATCAATCATGCGGTGATCCAGGGTGATATTGAAGCTGATCAGGAATGTACAATCAGCAGTGGATCCAAGATTATTGGAAATATCAAAACAGACCGAGGAACCGTGGATGGAGAGATTCAGGGAAGAATTGAAGCAGCGGCATTGCATGTTCAGAAAAATGCAGTTTTATCTGGAGATTTGAAGGTTGAAATGCTTAGCGTTCTTCAAGGCGCCAAGATCAATGGGAATATTGCAATGGGTGCTGTTTCAGAGTCGGCAGAAAAATAAAAAAAACCGGGTTGACCGGTTTTTTAAATCAGCTGGATGATGCGGTTCCAGGTATCATTTCCAACGACACCATCGGCTTTTAAACCTTGCATCGCTTGAAAGGTCATGACCGCTTGCCGGGTATTGGAACCGAATTTTCCATCCGTTGCCAATGGCGGCCGGGGATTGATAAGACGGTTAAGATATTCCTGGATCTTTTGAACTCCTAAACCGCTGCTGCCTACGCTGAGGCTGCGGGTCGTGGTTGGTTTTTCTGGACCGGGATTGGATATTGTTTTAAACTGCTGAATCAATTGATTCCAGGTCGTGTTTCCGATGACCCCATCACTGGGCAAGCCGTAGACATACTGGAATACGGCTACGCCAAATTCGGTTTTCTGTCCATAAACGCCGTCTTCAGTCAACGGCGGAAGATTGGGCTGGGCCAGGATCTGGTTGATATAATACTGAGCTTTTTGAACATCCAGACCGCTGCTGCCTAACTGCAGTGTATATGCCATTTTCTTATCTCCTTTCAATGACATTGTATGACTCAAAAGAAAAAAAGACTGGGCAATGGGGAACCAGGAGGGAATTTCTAGATCCACCATTCCCAAAGACCAAGAAGGATCATGATCATTCCAGAACTGCGATTTAGTAAACGCTTGGGAAACAGTGATTGAAAGCGGCGGGCAATCCAGGCACCTAGCCATAAAAAGAAGCTGCTGGCAAAAAAAGTAAAAAGAGCTGTCAACAAGACAGGGCCCCCTGCTAAGGAAGCACTGAGCCCTACAGCAGCGTTGTTAAAAAGCAGCGTAAGCGATAAAAAAAGACATTGATGCAGATTGATTGGTTTTGGATCGGGAAGGTTCTGACTTGCTGGATCGCACCAGCCATGGAGCAGAAAGAGAAGACCCATGAAGATCAATAAGCCGCAGGCCAGCTGATCGATGGCATAAGAAGGGAAAAAAACGATCAGCTGTGCTCCGGCTTTCATACAGAGAAGAGTTCCAAGGGCAATCAGCAAAGAAATTGAAAAATTATAGGAGAGCGGAATAGGCATTTTTTTCAGCTCATACGCGGCTCCAATGGGCAGGTTGTCGATATTGGCACACAGGGCAAACAGGATCGCTGAGACAAGGGGCATGACAGTTCCTCCTTTTGTTGCATTATATGGGATCTGGGGTTATTCGGTGACAGTGTCTTTCATGGCCGGAAGGATTTAAAAAGACGTCCATAACCAAAAAGGGGGAAGAAATCCACTTTTTTAGGAAAGAAGACTGCTTTAGAAACGAAAAAAAATCATAAAAAAATGATCGGAAATTCCAATCATTAGCGTAGTTAACATGGTTTTATCGTTTTTCTGGAAGCATCGTGTCCGGCTGAAACGGCTGGGGAGGGACGGCCGTTTCAGAAATCGCTTGAATCCTTTTCAGATACAAACAAAGGCCAAGCCAGCGTTGTTTATAGCCAATGGTATCTAATTGACCGACCTGTTGAAATCCGTGTTTTTGATGAAAACGACAGCTGGCCGTATTGTCTTGGGTAATTAAAGAAACTAGATTGATCAATCCTTGCTGCTTAGCCAGAGCTTCTATCTTTTCCAGCAAGATCGTTCCTAGCCCGTGATATCGGTGCTGAAAGTGCAGATAAAGGGAAAGATCAGCGGTCCATTGGTAGGCCTGGCGGGGGTTAAAAGAGGATAAGTAAGCATAACCAAGAAGTCGATTGTCTTCTTCCAGAACGATCCATGGATAAAAAGCAGTCACTTCCCGAATCCTTTGGATCAATACCGTCTCGCTAAGAGGAACGGTTTCAAAGGTAATGGTCGTATGGCGGATATAGTTGTTGTAAAGCTCGACCAGCTGTCGGGCATCCGATTCTTTCACAGTACGCAGCAGCACATGCTTTTCCTCCTGTTCTGTTTGATATCATACCGCAGAAAAGGCATTTCGTCAGCTGAAAAACAAAGAAGGAAAGAAAAAGGAGATTTTCTGGATAAAAAAAACAAAAAAGAAAGAAGCGTGCTATAATAAAGCCATGGAGGGACGCTGAATGGTGAAATAATTGCTGGTTCCGGTGCTGATCAGTTTGATCTTGATCGGATTTTGGGGATTCATGATGTTTTTTATCTGGCAGGAAACGGTTGATTTGATCGGAAAAGTTTTTATGCTGCTGCCTTTTGCCGGAGCGGTAGGATGCATGATTCACGTGCTGATTCAGCGTATTCGTGAAATTCGAGGAGGAAATGAAGATGATCTTGACCACTACTGAGACAATCAGCGGAAAGGAATTGGA
>CALVGQ010000049.1 GCA_944327135.1 uncultured Erysipelotrichaceae bacterium
GGGACCTTTTATAATTTAGATGCAGGACCTGTTAGAAAGCGAGTTAACGATGAAGAAAATCCTGTATCCAGCCTGCCTTGTGATGATGATCGCCATGCCTTCACTGACAAGTTTGATGGCTGTTGGAAATTATATTATCAATCCATAGAAAGATAACGGAGCGCTCCCTGTTTCTTTAACGTTAACTTGGAAATCAACTGCCAAAAGGATCCACTCTACTTCAAAAGAGGAATATCTTTGGAAGATCAATATTTACATAAAAATGGTAGAGAGTATAGCTTGAAAGTGTGAATAGCTATGAACTGTCCTCCATAGTACGTAATTATCGAAAAAATTATATCATTTTATTTTTTATAATGAAAGCAGAACTTCGACAGAATCGGACAGAGGAATGGGAATGAAACTGAGTGAAGCAATTCATTTGCGAATCGCACAGCTGCAGGAAAAAAAAGGTTTGCGAGACGCAGAACTATCCAGAAAAAGTGGGGTACCGAAAACAACGATCAGTACTTTGAAGCACAAACCGGATCAATGTCCCTCTCTTCTGGTAATCGAAAAGCTGGCTAGGGCCTTGGATCACGATTTATGTGAATTTTTCCGGTGTTCTTTGTTTGAAAACAGTGAGGAAAAAGACAAAGCATATGGATATGAATACGGCTTTGAAAAAAAGAATCAATGAATTAGCGGAAGAACATCATCTTTCCATTCAAGAGCTGAATATCAAAGCAGGTTTGAATTATAATACGATCAATAAATTGAATGAAAGAAAGGGAAACCGTCCAAAAACCCTGACGATTGTCAGTATTGAAAAAATATGCAGGGCTTTGGAAATTACTCTTTCATCTTTTTTTTCATCAGAATATTTTAGACATATGGAGAATCGAAAAGAGGCTGATCTTGAGAAAGAAGTTAAAGTCAGGACAGGCAGGAAAAGGAAGAAGAAAAACGGAAAATGAATTTCGTTTTTTTTTATTATCATGATGAAAATTGTGAGGGCTTTGGTTAAAAGCGGGTAATTACTAAAATGTTGTTGGCTTGGATCTGAGTTTGAACATGAGAATATCCGCAAGAACCCTGCTGAGTTAGCTGTTGCCATCAAGCAAGGTAGGCAAAAAGGCGAGAAGACAAAAATGGTTCTTTTGTTTGATAGAAAAGGGAATCTTTTTTGAGGATGAGTACCGCGCTTTTTCTGCAGAGAATTCCTTAAAGGATGCGTAAAAATGATTGACTAACAGCCAAGCGACAGAAAAATGGGTACCGCTAAGTAGGGCTGCAAAAAGAATTGCCGGCATAGAGAACGTCGGATCCTTAGAACCAGATTCTGTTTCCAACAAAGAAACTGGAGGTTGGGAATACTGAAAACGGGACAAGATGCATAATAGAATGACGGTACCGATCAATAGAAGGGATTCAGTCATAGGGGCTTCTTTCTTTTGGACTATTTTATCATGAAAAAAAGGGCGAAAAAGAAAAAAGCCGGGTTGTCCGGCTAGCTGGATTTAGAAATTTTGTCAATGAGCTGGATGATTTCTTCCAGCTTTTCCTCTTTTGTACCTTTTTCAAACGCATCATGCACACAGCCGCGGATATGGGCATCGAGAATTTCCAGATTGGCCTTTTTTAAAATGGAGCTGGTGGCCATGATCTGATTGCAGATATCCACACAGTAACGGTCTTCTTCTACCATCTTGAGGATGCCGTCAAGCTGCCCGCGGGCGGTTTTTAATAGAGTTTCGATTTTTTTTCTGTCTGCTTTCATATCAGCGGATCGCGGTCACTTCATAACCGGCATTTTCAACGGCGCTTTTGAGGATTTCTTCATCAACGTCACTGCGGCATTGGATTTGTGCGCATTTGTCTTCTAAAGAGACGCTGACGGAAGAAACCCCTTCTAAAGAGGACAGTGTTTTTTCGACTCTTGCCTTGCAGTGTTCGCACATCATACCGTTGATCATCATTGTTCGAGTAGTCATGTTTTTTTCTCCTTCTTTCTGTAAATTTCTTTGAATTTCGCAAACATTTTCTGATTTTAGTGCCTCGGTTTTTAGTAATTTGGGCTTGAACCGACGCAGCCGCAGAGCGTTGGTGACGACGCTGACAGAGCTGAAGCTCATTGCCAGTGCACCAAACATGGGATTAAGACGCCAGCCAAAAATAGGAATGAATACTCCGGCGGCCAGCGGAATGCCAATGGAGTTGTAGATCAGCGCCCAGAACAAATTCTCTTTGATGTTGCGCAGCGTAGCTTTGCTGAGCTGAATCGCGCTGACGACCTCCATCAGACTGTTTTTGATTAAGACAAAATCAGCGGATTCGATCGCAACATCGGTGCCGGCGCCAATAGCCATGCCGACATCGGCAACGGTTAGGGCCAAAGCGTCGTTGATCCCATCACCAACCATGCAGACCTTGTGACCTTGCTTTTGCAGAGATTCAATAATGCCGCTTTTTTCCTGCGGCAGTACTTCGCTTTGAACGTGCTGAAGGTGAGCCTTTTTGGCGATGCTGTGGGCGACCAGAGCGTTGTCTCCGGTGACCATCATGATCGAAAGACCCATGGCACGCAGCTGATCGATGGCTTGGATGCTGCTTTCTTTGATCGTATCAGCCAGGGCTAAGGCCCCTAAAAGCTGCTGATCAAGGGCGAAATAGAGAACGGTTTTGCCGTCTTTGGAGAAGCGTTCTTCTTTTTCGGCCAGAGCTTGGACGGAAATTTTGTTTTCTTCCATAAAACGCCGATTTCCTGCGTAAGCGATTTTCTGGTTCCAGCAAGCCGTGATGCCTTTGCCAGGAATGGCTTGAAAGTTTTCGATCGAAACGGCGGTGATGTTTCGCTTCTGAGCGTATTGAACGATGGCCTGAGCCAGAGGATGTTCACTTTCCTTTTCCAGTGCAGCGGCCAGCGGAAGCAGTTGCGGGTCCAATTCGATGACATCAGTGACTTGTGGTTTTCCCTCGGTGATCGTTCCGGTCTTATCCAAAACGACAGTGTCGATCTGGTGAGCTGTTTCCAGGGCTTCAGCGGATTTGATGAGAATTCCATGACTGGCCCCTTGGCCGGTGGCGACCATGATGGCCGTCGGGGTGGCCAAGCCCAGCGCACAAGGACAGGAGATGACCAAAACGGCAATACCGGTGCTGAGCGCACTTTCCAGACCGGCTCCCAATGCCAGCCAAATCAAAAAGGCGAGGGCAGCAATGGCGATGACGACAGGAACGAACACACCAGAGACCTGATCGGCAAGCTTGGAAATGGGGGCTTTGGACGAGCTGGCTTCTTCAACCAGCCGAATGATCTTGGACAGGGTCGTATCCTGGCCGACCTGGGTCGCTTCGATTTTCAGACTGCCGGAGCGGTTGAGGGTGGCGGCGATGACCCGATCGCCGGCTTTTTTATCGACTGGAATGCTTTCTCCGCTGATCATCGATTCATCGATGCTGCTGAAGCCTTCCTGAACGATCCCGTCAACGGGGACCTGAGTGCCTGGCTTGATCAGACAAAGATCGCCGACCTTTACTTCTTCGATCAAACAGTTGATTTCTTTGCCTTCCCGCAGCACGATGGCTGTTTTCGGAGCATAGTTTATCAGTTTTCCGATGGCGTCGGAGGTTTTCTGCTTGGAACGGGTTTCCAGCGTTTTTCCAAGAGTGATCAGAGTCAGGATCATGCCGGAGGTTTCAAAATAGAGGTCCATGGAATAATGGTGGACCTTTTCCAGGTCCTGCAGTCCTAATGCCATGCCAATTTGATAGATCGCAAAGATGCCATATAGAATGGCGGAAAAGGAACCGATGGCAATAAGACTGTCCATGTTGGGATGCCGATGAAACAATGTTTTGAATCCATTGATGAAGTAGTGCTGGTTGATCAAGACCAGGACGATGGAAAGCAGAAATTGAGTAAAGGCAAAATTGAGCGCATGCTCAGGACCAAGGAAAAAGCCTGGCAGCGGCCAGTTCAGCATGTGTCCCATCGACAGATAGAACAGCGGAAGCATGAAGAGAAAAGAAAACAGGCAGCGTTTTTTCATTGCTTCATATTCTTTTTGAGCTGCATTTTCTTTTGAAGGCTGCTGAGCGTTTTTTAGCGAGGCTCCATATCCCAGATCACAGACGGTATCGATGATAGAAGCTGAGGAGACCACGTTTTCATCATAATTCACGACCATTTTGTTGGCTAACAGGTTAACTTCTGCTGTCTGAACGCCATTCATTTTGGCAACGCCTTTTTGGATCGTACTGCTGCAGGCGGAGCAGGTCATTCCTGTAACGGTAAATTCTTCTTTTTTCATTTTAACCTCCCCACCCCTATGGGGTGGTATAATCTTAGTCTAGTCGTTTTCTGCTTTTCTGTCAACAACGATGCCCAAAAGGATAGAAAAACGGCTTATACTGCGTTAAAATAGGACAGAAAGGAAGCGAGGAAATGAGTCAGACAACGATCGAGCGACTGCGGGAAAAGATGAGGCAGCAGGGGATTGCGGCACTGCTGGTTTTGACGGCAGATGATCATGAGAGTGAGTATGTGGCTGATCATTTTAAAGTGCGGCAGTTTTTATCCGGCTTTACTGGTTCGGCTGGGACGCTGGTGATTACGCTGCAAACGGCTGGCTGCTGGACGGATGGCCGTTATTTTATTCAGGCCGAAAAGCAGCTGAAGGGAAGCGGGATTTCCTTGTTTCGAATGGGGCAGCCAGGGGTAACTGATTTTTTTGATTTTCTGGTCGAGCATACCCCTCAAAATGGGAAAGTTGCGGTAGAAAAAAGGCAAATCAACAGTGCTTTGGCCGAACGGCTGCAGGCCGCCTTGGCTTGTAAGGGGGCTCAGCTGGTGGAAGCAGAAGCCCTGATTTCTGAAATTTGGCCAAATCGGCCGGCGATGCCATCCGGCAAGGCCTTTTGTCTAAAGGAAACATTCAGTGGAAAAAGCGCGGAGCAAAAGCTGAAAGAGCTGCGAAAAGGCCTGGCTGAAAAGCAGGCCGAGGTGCATCTGATCAGTGCACTGGATGAAATCGCATGGCTGTTTAATCTGCGTGGGCAGGATGTGCTGCATACTCCAGTAGTTTATGCTTTTGCATGGATCAGCCAAAGTGAAACAAGGCTGTATCTGGAGGCGGAAAAACTTACGGATGCGGTAAGGGAAAAGCTGGAGGAGGTTTGTCAGATTTATCCTTATGCGCAGTTTTACACAGATCTTACGCAATTAAAAGGCCAAAGAATCTTGCTGGATAAAGAAAAGATGAATTTTGCGGCAGTATCCAGATTGGATGGCTCGAATCAGATCATGGATGAGGCTGGATTGATCGGGCTGGCCAAGGCAATAAAGAATCCGGTCGAGATCAAAAATTTGCGGCGCTGTCATCTTCAGGATGGAGCGGCAATGACGGAATTGATTTTCTGGCTGAAAACACAGGTTTCCCGTCAGGTGATCACGGAACTTTCAGCAGCGGAATATTTGCGCCAGCGGCGGTTTCTTCGCGGCGCTTTGGATGAGAGCTTTACAACGATTGCGGCCTATAATGACAACGCCGCCATGATGCACTACAGCGTTGTTGAAGAGAATGCTCAATTAAAACCGGCAGGGATGCTGCTGGTGGATTCAGGCGGACAATATTGGGAAGGGACCACGGACATTACGCGAACGATTGCGCTGGGCCCGGTTCCTTCAGTTTGGATCCGGTATTATACGGCGGTATTGAAGGGCATGATCGCCTTGTCCCGGTGCAAGTTTCTGTATGGATGTACAGGGTTGAATCTGGATATTCTGGCGCGTGGTCCGATCTGGCAGATGGATCTGGATTATCAATGCGGGACAGGCCATGGAGTTGGCTATCTGCTTTCGGTGCATGAAGGACCGCAGGGGATCCGCTGGAAAAAACGGGGATTGGAATCAGAAACCCCTTTAAAGGCGGGGATGGTCGTAACCAACGAGCCGGGTCTTTATCTGGAAAAAGAGTGCGGCATCCGAATCGAAAATGAGCTGTTGGTCAAAACAGGCGTTAAGAATTTCTATGGGCAGTTCATGGAATTTGAGACCCTGACGCTGGCACCGATCGATCGAGAGCTGATTGATGCTTCCGCCTTGAGCGAAGAGGAGCTGGCGTGGCTGAATGCGTACCATGAACGGGTGGATCAGCAGCTTGCTCCGCTGCTTGAAGCGGATTGTGCCGCTTGGCTGCATCGAGTCACCCGTCCGATCCTGCGTAAGAAAGCCGGGCAAAGGAATGGTAATTCAAAGCCAAATTTGTTTTAATTAAATTGGAAAATAAAGAGGGATGCTGATGAAATTAATTTCATGGAATGTGAATGGATTAAGAGCCTGCTTGCAAAAAGGGTTTCTGGATTTTTTCCAAAAACAGGACGCCGACATTTTTGCGATTCAGGAAAGCAAGCTGCAGCCGCATCAGATCGAGCTGGATCTGCCAGGATACTATCAGTATTGGCATAGTGCAGAGCGTAAGGGGTATTCGGGAACGGCCGTGTTTACGAAAAAGAAGCCGCTTTCGGTGCAGTATGATTTTGTGGAAGAAGAGGGAAACCATCCCAAAGAGGGACGGATCATCACACTGGAGTTTGTATCGTTTTATTTTGTGACGGCTTATGTACCTAACTCCAAGGAAGGGCTGGCCCGACTGGATTATCGGATCGAGTGGGAGGCTGCGATGCAGCGGCATCTACAGCGTCTGAATGAAAAAAAACCGGTTATTTATACCGGAGATTTGAATGTGGCTGTGGAAGAGATCGATTTAAAGAATCCCAAGACCAATCACTTCAATCCGGGATTTTCTGATCAGGAGCGGGATCAGATGCGCAGGCTTTTGAGCCTGGGCTTTGTGGATACGTTTCGCCAGCTGTATCCGGATCGGACGGCGTATTCCTGGTGGTCTTACCGTTTTCAATCGCGGGCTAAGGACATTGGCTGGCGGATCGATTACTTTCTGGTCTCTCAGCTGCTGGCTTCGCAAGTGAAAGATAGTCTGATTTACAGCGAAGTCATGGGCAGCGATCATTGTCCGATCGGGTTGCAGATTGATTTGCGCGATTAAGCTTTTTTACGTTTCCTGAATGCAGGGAACGTTTTTTTAAGTTTTTATGGATATATTTCCAGTAAAGGCTTCCGATTAAAGCGACAATGGCTGAGAGGACCTGCAGCGGACGAAGACTGATAAAAACCAGTCCATAACAGCCCAAAAGGATCATGATCCATGCTAACAGGGCGGAAATCCATAATCGAAATTGCGGGATTTTCATCAGACCACCTTCTTATAAGGTTTAGTATAGCGAAAAGCCCTAAAAATGCCAAGACAGCTTTCGAGAAACGTGGTACACTAGGACTGCGGAGGATGATGTATGAACTGGAATGAAAAAATAGAGCAGTACAAAGAAGAGATGAAACAAGATCTGGCAAAACTGGTTTCGTATAACTCGGTTTTTGAACCGTCAAAGGAATTTCCATTCGGGAAAGCCAATGCACAGTGTTTGGAGGCGGCCTTGGCCATTGCTGAAAAGTGCGGGATGCGTGCGGTTAATCTGGATCATTACTGCGGATACGGAGAGATCGGAGAAGGGACGGAAGTCATTGGTGTGCTGGGACATCTGGACATCGTTCCGGCAGGCGAAGGCTGGAACAGCGATCCGTTTGTTTTGACAGAGAAAGAAGGACATGTTTATGGACGGGGAGTGTCAGATGACAAAGGGGCCGTGGTAGCAGCCGCCTATGCGATCCGCCTGCTGAAGGAATCCGGTCTTGATTTTAAGAAGCGGGTGCGGCTGATCATGGGCTGCAATGAGGAAAGCGGTTCACGCTGTCTGGCTCACTATGTTGAAAAAGAAGGATCCTTGACTTATGGCTTTACCCCGGATGCAACCTTTCCTGGAGTTTTTGGAGAAAAGGGAATGATCAGTGCTGTTTTCTCTGGAAAACCAAGCCGGCTGATCTCGGTAACAGGAGGCAGCGTTTCCAATGTGGTGTGCGCCCATTGTGTAACCCGGATGCCGGCGGGCTGCTGCGATTCAAAGAAACTGATAGAAAGCCTGACTATGGCAGGACTGCAGGCAACATTGCAGCAGGAAAAAGAAGAATGGGTACTGGATGTGCGGGGGACTGCGGCTCATGCTTCGACGCCGGAGCTGGGAGTCAATGCGATCAGTCATACGATGAAAGCCTTGCAGGAAGCAGGACTAGAGGATGATTTTGTGGAATTTTATAATGAGAAGATCGGTCTTGGAGTTCATGGAGAACACTGCGGTATTGATGTTCAGGATGATTATGGTTCGCTGACGTTCAACAATGGTGTGATTGAAACCAAGCAGGGGACGATCAGCGGAACGATCGATATTCGCTTTCCTGTGACGATGAAAAGCAGTCAGATTGTTCCAGTGATGGAAAAGAATTTCCAAAGCACAAAGGGTCAGCTGATGATTTTAAAAACCGTGGAGCCGTTGTTTTTCCCGCGTGAAAGCAAACTTGTTCAAAGCCTGCTGAAGGCCTATCAGACGGTGACGAAAGATCTGGTGAGCGAGCCGATGACGATGGGCGGCGGTACCTATGCCAAAGGAATCGATCACTGCATTGCGTTTGGCTGTGAATTCGCTGGAGAGGACAATCATATTCATGATGCGAATGAAAGGCTTGCGCTAAAGCAGTTCTGGCTGCAGACGGCGATCTATGCAGAAGCGATCCTGAATCTTCTGAATTTAGATTAAAAGCGATCCGGCTTGAAGAAGGGAAAATCCCTTCTTTTTTGTCATCCATTTAAAAAAATAGAGAAAAGGAGGAAGGAGCTGATGGGATGGGCGTTTTCCCTACCCTTTTATAAAGAAAATCTGATATACTGTTACCAGGTTGATTCTTCTTAGGAGGGAAGATCAGAAGAGCACCGAGCGCCAGAACCGACGGGTTGACGAGGATGACAGAGGATCGAAGGATTCGGCGGATGCTGTCACGGAGGGTGGACTTCGTTACGATGGAAACAAAATCATAAAAAGCCATCGACTGCACAGAAGGAGGAAAGAAACATGAAGGAACTGGAAGTTGAGGCCCTTTTGGACCTGAATAAAACGATAGCCCGAGATTTATTTAAGGGAGCCGTTTATCCTTGGGAGGTATTGAGCAGAATTGGCAGCTTTATTCGTGAGCTGGGGCCGACCTTGAGCAAAGAAGACTATGATCAGGTGGATGAGGAGGTCTGGATTGCCAAGGATGCGATCGTATTTAAGAGCGCTTATATTCAGGGCCCGGCAATTATTGGTAAAAAGGCCGAGGTTCGGCATTGTGCGTTTATCCGCGGCAATGCGATCGTTGGCGAAGGAGCGGTTGTGGGGAATTCTACTGAGCTGAAAAATGTGGTTTTGTTTGATGGTGTGCAGGTCCCGCATTATAATTATGTCGGCGATTCGATCTTGGGGTATAAAGCTCATATGGGAGCGGGATCGATCACGTCCAACGTAAAATCGGACAAGACTTTGACCTGCGTTAAAACGCCGGAAGGGATCCTAGAGACCGGTTTGAAGAAATTTGGGGCCATTTTGGCAGATCATGTGGAAGTGGGCTGTGGAACGGTGCTGAATCCAGGCAGCGTCGTGGGCCGGAACAGTTCGATCTATCCGCTGTCCATGGTACGAGGAACGATCCCGGCTGACAGCATCTACAAATGTGCAGGCGAGGTTGTTCACCGCAGAGAAAAATAATCAGAATAGAGGAGGTCAGAAGATGTTACAGGGAAAAATTGCGATTGTTACCGGGGGAACCCGGGGAATCGGCTATGCTACGGTCAAGAAATTTTTGGAAAATGGCGCCTGTGTAGCGCTGTGCGGTTCTCGTCAGGAAACCGTGGAAAGGGCTTTGCATAAGCTGAAAGAAGAGGGCTGGGATGAGTCTCGAATGATGGGGCTTTGGCCGGTTCTTTCTGATTCCAAGAGCGTTCAGGAGGCTTTTGATCAGGTGGTAACGCGTTGGGGACGATTGGATATTTTGGTTAATAATGCCGGAATCAGCCAGGCGACACCGTTGTATGACTATGCGGATGGAGAATTTGAGAAGATTTTGGATCTGAATGTTACCGCGGTCTTTGTTTGCAGCAAAGTGGCTGCGGCTTACATGCGAAAGCAGCAGGCGGGAGTCATCTTGAATACCAGCTCCATGGTTTCCTTCTATGGACAGCCATCTGGCGTGGGCTATCCGACCAGTAAATTTGCGGTGAATGGCATGACCCGATCTTTGGCCCGGGAATTGGGCAAGGATGGAATTCGTGTCAATGCTGTGGCTCCAGGGGTGACCGCCACGGACATGGTTGCGGCGCTAAAACCGGAACAGATCGAGCCGATCATCGCGCGGATCCCGCTTAGACGGGTGGGACAGCCGGAAGAGGTGGCCAATGCGTTTTTGTTTTTAGCTAGTGATCTGGCCAGCTATGTATCCGGAGCGATTCTGTCGGTGGACGGAGCAACACAGGTTTAAAAAAGCCGGGATTGCCCGGCTTTTAATGAGGAGGAATCAAATGGAAGCAACGAAACTGCTTCAGATACTTCATCAGGCAGAGCGCTTAAAAGATACGCTGCGGCATAGCTGGACCAGTCATGGAAGACAGGAAAGCGTGGCTGAACACAGTTGGCGGATGGCCCTTTTTGCGTATTTGCTGAAGGATGATTTTGATGGAATTGATTGGAATCAGGTTATCCTGATGTGCTTGTTTCATGATTTTGCCGAGAGCTTTACCGGAGATGTTCCCGTTTTTCAGAAAACCCAGGCGGATGAGGCGCACGAAGAGCAGGCCCTTCAAGGCTGGCTTGTCTCGTTGAGCGAGCCGTTTCAAACGGAATTGAGAGCGCTGTTTCAGCAAATGAAGGAGCAAAAGACACCAGAAGCCCGGATCATGAAGGCGATTGATAAGCTGGAGGTGGTCGATCAGCATAATCTGGCGGATCTTTCAACCTGGATCAAGCTGGAATGGACCTTGAATCTTGAGCATGGCGCCTCTCAGACGGCAGAATTTGCCAAATTAGAGGAGCTTCGTCGGTTGATGAATGAGCAAACACGAAACAAACTGGCGCAGCAAGAAAAAGACGATTGATGGATCGTCTTTTTCTTTGTATAATATCACAGTTGCTTTAGGGGGACGATCGATGAAGGATCAAGGCTTGGGATTAAGAACGATAAAGTCAGCTCTGGCGGTTGCTTTAGCTATTGGGCTGGCTCAATTTTTACGGCTGGAATATCCGTTTTTTGCGGGGATGACCGCGCTGATTGCGATGGATAAAACGGCGCTGCTTTCTATTAAAATGGCACGCAATCGGATTGCAGGGACATTTCTTGGGGCTATGCTTGGCGTGCTGCTGGCTACCTTTTTGTGGCGTGGAAGTGCCTTGCTTTGCGGGGTAGGGGTGATTTTGCTTTCGCTAGTCTGTCACCGGCTTCATCTGCAGGGAGCCATCGGGATTGGCGGGATCGTGATGTTTGCGATCATGATCCATACGGATCGAACTCCGATGTTTTATGCTATCAATCGGACGGCAACGACGATTTTAGGTGGATTGATGGCAGTGGCAGTCAATCTCTGTATTTTTCCTTATTATAATCTTCGGCAGATGGACCGCCTGCTTCATCAGATCTGGCAGCTGGGAAACCGGCTTTCTCAGAATAAAGGCGTGATCGAACCGGAAACATTGAAATCGATCAAACAGCAGCTGCAGGAATTGGAAAATGAATTGAATTTGCTGCAGGAAGAAGTCTTTTTTAAAAAAGGCCGGCAACAGATCGAGCACTGTGCACAGGAGCTTGACATACTGAAGCAGCTTTTTCTGGAAGCGGTAATGCTTCAGCAGGTGGAAGATCCTTTGGTTCGAGACTATCATCAACAGCGGATCTGTCGGATCATTGCAAAGAATTCTTCTTCTTTTCAAAGCGAATACTGAAAAAGGGTCTTAGAAGACCCTTTTTTGTCAAAAGCTTTTGTATTCAAATTTTCCGTCGATGATGGTTGCTAAGCAGTGAGTCAGATTTTCAAATGGCATGCCATCAAAGATGGCCAGATCGGCATCCTTGCCGACTTCCAGCGAACCGGTTCGATCGGCAATGCCTA
>CALVGQ010000050.1 GCA_944327135.1 uncultured Erysipelotrichaceae bacterium
TCTTCAATTGTTAAACTGTAAAGAGAAAGATGAGGAATTCTTAGTTCTACCAATTCCTTTAAGGTCATCTGCCATTCGTCCATTGTCTGAGTAGGCAGCGAATACATGCAATCCAATGAAAGATTCCAAAATCCATTTTCCCGCAGCCGCTGGATCAATTCTTTGACTTGCAGCCAGGTATGCTGCCTTTTCATCATTCGCAAAAGGCGGTCCTGAATACTTTGCAATCCAATACTCAGACGATTAACATGATACCGTTTCAAAAGCTGGATCTTTTCATCATTCATCGTTTCGGGATTCAGTTCAACTGTAAATTCTTCCAATGAGTCTGTATAAGGAGCCAGCAGCGACAACAGCCGTTCCAGCTGCTTCTCATTCAGTGCCGTCGGCGTTCCCCCACCCAGATACAGTGTTTCGATCTGCTTATTTTGAACTCTTTCCTGCAGCTCGATTGAAAGGGTATCAAGCCAGCGCTCCACCAATCGATCGTTCAGGCCAACACGAGTAAAATCACAATAAGCACATATCCTTCGACAAAATGGAACATGCACATACATTGCTTTCGGACATGCCATGATCGATCCCTCCTGTTTCTTATTTTATCATACCGTTAAGGACGGGTATAGACAAACTTCTTTCCCTGCTTCAGTTTATCATAAAAATGCAGGTCGACCAGCTGCTCCATTGCACAGCGGGCAGTTTCATAACAAACTCCTGAAAACGCAACAAATTGTTCTAATGTATAAAAATAGCCTTTAACAGAATGCTCCAAATAAAATCGTATTTGATAATCCCGCAGCTGTGGATATTGATATCGAAGCGAAGTAAGATCCAACGGTATCGCTTCTGAATCCATAGGAAGCTTCTGTATACGACTTTCCAGCAGAGTGATCATTTTCTGCAAAGCATATGTCCCATCCCGTTCAGCTTTCATAAAAATCAAAGAAGGCAGCAACAGTCGAATCTCAGCTAATTTACCATAATGCAAGGCTAGTGCCAAACACAAAGAAACAGCCAATTCGCGTGGTTCACATTGAGAAATCAACAAGATCCAGCGACATTCTACAGGCAAACACTCCTCCATCAATGCCTCACGCCAAACCTTCTGCTGCATTCCATGAAAGCAGATAAAGGCTTCATGAATCATCTGAGCCAGATCAAAAGATAGCTGCTGCCAATGATAAATCATCCATTGAGCTTCTTCACTCAGCACAGTTTCCAGTCCGGTGAGCTCATTTATCCCTCCAAGATGAGCATGATTACGGCCAAAACTTTCCTGAATTCGAAGCAGTCGCAATAAAATGCCTGAACACAGACAAAAATCCAATGGCCGGATCCCTTTTGCCCGTATCATAAACAGCTGGCGGTATCCTTCTACCTCTTTCCAAACCGGATCGATCATAGAAACGCTTAGATGCTTGGAAATTTCCTGTTTTGTACAATAATGCTCCTCTGTATATCGATAAGCCAGATCATTCATCGTTCTCACCCGTTCGCATTGTATCACAAAAGAAAACGAAGCAAGCTGTTTTCAGCATGCTTCGACAAAAGTGGTCATTATTTTTCCTCATCCATGGAAAGAACTGCCATGAACGCCTCTTGTGGAATCTCCACAGAGCCGACGGCTTTCATTCGTTTCTTTCCTTCCTTTTGCTTTTCCAGCAGTTTCTTCTTACGGCTGATATCTCCACCATAGCACTTAGCCAAAACATTTTTCCGCAGTGATTTGATATTTGTACGAGCAATGACCTTGCCGTTGATCGCCGCCTGAACCGGAATTTCAAATTGCTGCCGCGGAATCAACTCTTTCAATTTCACCGTAATGGCATTCCCGCGATGATAAGCAAAATCGCGATGAACGATGACGCTGAGCGCATCGATGATTTCCCCATTTAACAAAATGTCCATTTTTACCAAATTGCTCCGTTTATATCCAATCAGCTCATAGTCGAACGAAGCATAGCCCTTCGTACAGCTTTTCAGCTTATCGAAAAAATCAAAAACAATTTCTCCCAGCGGCAGCTCATAAAGGATCTCATTCCTTGTTTCATCCAATACCTGCATATCGCTGTAAATGCCTCGTTTGTTTTGGCACAGCTCCATCACTGCACCAATGTACTCCTGCGGTACAATGATCGTTGCCCGAACATAAGGTTCTTCCAAATGATCGATCCGCTGTGCCTCAGGAAGATGAGCCGGATTATCAATCAACTGCATGCTTCCATCCGTCAGATAACAATGATAAATCACGCTGGGGGCCGTCGCTATCAAAGAAAGATTATACTCCCGCTCCAACCGTTCTTGGATGACATCCATGTGAAGCAATCCTAAAAAACCGCATCGGAAGCCAAATCCCAGCGCCTGGGATGTCTCTGCCTCAAACGTCAAAGCCGCATCATTCAGCTGAAGTTTTTCCAGTGCATCGCGCAAATCATTGTACTTATTGGAATCCGTTGGATACAATCCACAATAAACGACCGGATTCATATGCCGGTATCCTGGCAAAGGGTCTTTTGCCGGATTTTGTACTGAAGTCACCGTATCTCCAACACGCACATCCCGCACGGATTTAATGCTTGCACAAAACCAGCCAACCTCACCGCATTCCAACACCTCTTTTTTAAGTTCTTTGGGTGTCCGTACACCGCATTCCAGCACCTCATATTCCGCACCGGTCGCCATAAAACGAATTTTCTGACCGACCCGAATTTCCCCTTCACGCACGCGAACAAACGCAATCACCCCGCGATAGCTATCATACAAGCTGTCAAAGACCAACGCCTGCAGCGGATGCACTGCTTTTCCAGAAGGTGCCGGGATCTGCTTCACGATCGCCTCCAGCACCTCTTCAACATGCAGCCCATTTTTAGCACTGATCAGTGGTGCTTCACTACAGTCCAATCCAATGACATTCTCGATCTCCTGTTTGACTCGATCTGGATCTGCGCTGGGCAAATCGATCTTATTAATTACTGGAATGATCTCCAGATCATTATCTAAAGCCAGATACACATTCGCCAAGGTCTGAGCTTCAATTCCCTGAGCCGCATCCACGACCAGCACAGCCCCCTCACAGGCAGCCAAGGAACGGGAAACTTCATAAGTAAAATCGACGTGTCCCGGCGTATCGATGAGATGAAAAATATATTCCTGCTGATCCTTTGCCTTATATTTTAATTGGACCGCATTCAGCTTGATCGTGATCCCACGCTCCCGCTCCAAATCAAGCGAATCCAGCAGCTGATCCATCATCTCACGCTGCTGCACCGTTTCCGTCTTCTCCAGAATCCGGTCTGCCAAGGTGGATTTTCCGTGATCGATATGTGCAATGATCGAGAAATTTCGAATTTTCGATTGATCCATCCTCGTTCCTCCTTTTATTTCCGTCTTATTATATCAAATGGTTTCCCCAAAGAAAAGAGCAGGTTTTCCTGCTCATAAAAGCTCCTTCACTGGCTTTCTTTTCTTAAAAAGACAACGTTCCGTTTTCGATATGAAATTTTTTCCTTCAGAATTTACGCTTTTTGCATCGCTACCAGCCATACCGCCGGCTAGACCATTCATGAAAACTTTTTTCTTGTTTTTTAGGAAGAACCAGCTGATGAGAGGCAATATCCTCATCCACGATCAATCCCGGTCCCAATGCACAATGAGCCCCTACTTTTACCCCTGGATAAAAAAGATTGCCGATCCCGGTTCGCGTTTCATCCCCGATAAAAACAGCATTGGTATACGCATTTTGATATCGTTTTCCTTCTACCTGATTGATAACCTGCTGATCATCAAACCGTAAAATCGCAGTAATCACACCGGCGGCGATATCGACATGACGACCAACCACACCGTAAACTTCACATCCGTGCACTGCTGCAACACCATCCATAAACACGCCGGAAAGTTCAGCCCCAAAACCTACTTTGACATTTTTTCCCAAAACGGTCTGACTTTGAATCCGTGCCCCACTTTGGATGATTGTTCCATCGCCCACAATACAATTTGCGCCGATTTTTGCCCCGCGTTCTATCCTCACCCGCGCTCCAATTCGACAATTTCCTTCCAGCATGGCGCCGGCCTCGATGACACTGCCTTCCCCTATTTCCACGGCTCCCTGGATCACTGCGCCTGACTCCAGAGCTGCCGTAGGAGCAATCCTGGTTTTCAGCCCAGCTAGATCCTGCGCTGCCAGCTGATTCGCTCTTAACAGATCCCAAGGAAAATCCAAATCAACGGCTTCCTTCTGAACTTCCGCTGCAGCAATTGTTACATTTTCTTCCAATGCCACTTGAAGCAGCTCTTCCAGATAAAATGACTGGTCCGGCATGCCTCCGCACGGAATATTATGGAAGCCCAGCTGAACGATTTTTAAATATTTCAGTACCGTTTGATCCACGACTGCACAGGATAAGCTCCGTGCCTGCACATAGTGAGGACGGCCATGACCTACCAAGGCTCGAACTTGATTTTTTTCGATACTGGCTCCGATACAGTCAATGGCCCGAAAGGGACTCTGGCTGTCAATCAGCAGACTATTTCCACGTATCCGCCAGGATTCAAGCAATCTGGCAAGATCACTCTGGGCAATCATTCCATCCCCATTGGCCAGCAAAAGCGATGGCTCCTCTGCGGCCTCCTGTTCCAAAAGTTCCAGCTGCTGCTGCGCAGAAATCGCCAGTACCTCCCGAGTGTTCTTATACTTTGCAAGGATCGCAGAAAAACCTCGATTCTTTTCTCCTGTCATCAATACAATTTCATCAAAATGAAGATCTGTCAAAGCTTTCAGCCAATGCTCAATCAGCGGGATGTTGCCCACAGGAAGCAAGCATTTATTTTGAAACTCAGAGAAAGGAAACATCCGGCGGCCTTTTCCGCCGCAAAACAAAATCGCTTTCATCGTTATTTCCAATACCCATAGTAACGATCGAACAGCGCATCATTATAGGCATCAGCACCATCCAGATTTGAACTCTTTAAAACCGGCGGCTGAATTCCTTTGGCTACCAGCAATTCTACTGTATCTACGATGATCGCCTGAGCAATCGCACAGCCAATGCTGTCAGAGGTTGGCCCCAGCAAGCCATCAAATCCTTCGATCTGATAAGCCGCATCCCCTGCCTCAGCACAATTATCAATCACTACATCTGCCAGATCGATGATCCGCTTCCCTGAAGGATGGCGGGAAGTGACATTTTGACAATGCTTGAGCGAAGTCATTGCAATGACCTTAGCACCTTTAGCTTTCGCTGCCATGCACATTTCTACTGGTACGACGTTCCGTCCTGAATTGGATATCACCATCAAAGTATCTTTTTCATCAATTTTATACAAATTGACGATGGCCTCGGCATAACCTGGAAGCCGTTCTAAATAGGTACTCTTATTGGGCATTTCATGCAGCATCAGCTCTGGCGTCAAGATTGCTTTAACAAAAGCCAGTCCACCTGCCCGAATATAAACATCTTCAGCCACCATATGGGAATGTCCGGAACCAAAAACATAAAACCGTCCGCCTTTTTCACAAGAATCAGCAACAATTCGGGCCGCCGCTTCAATGCTTCCTACCTCATGCAGCAGCACTTCATCTAATTTTGATCGAACAAATTCCAGATACCTTCGTGTTTCCATTTTATCGTTCCTCCTCTTTGACTTCATTATAACTTGTATAGACAACCTGTCAACAAAAAAGCGCTGTATTTAGCGCTTGAATACTGTTTGGATCAGATGAAAATGATCAGTTCGAAAATAGGTCGTTCCCCAATTGAACACACTTCCCTTTTTTTCATAAGCTACGATTTTCATTCGCAAAAGCGGCGTTCCCGTCGGAACCCTCAGCAGTTCAGCAACGCGCGGCTCCGCCGCGATGGCATCCAGGGTCTGATCGGCATATTGAAAAAAAATCTGATCTCTTTTTTCCAGAAGCTCATAAATCGATCCATATAAATCCTTTTCCTCCAGAGGCGAAATCATGTCAGCCAAAAGATATTCCTCTTCCAACGCGACAATCAAACCATCGGCACATCGGACGCGCTGAAGCTGCCACAGCGGCGTATCTGCAGAAAGTTGAAATTCTACTTCTTCCGCTTCCTTTGCCAAAATTTTATGTAAAGCGGCTTGACAGGTTGAAGGAGTCATCCCACGCTTTCGCACTTCCTCACTAAATCCGACTCCGCATTGAAATTCCATATATTTTGGCTTCACCCTTAAAAAGGTTCCTTTGCCCTGAATACGAGTCAGAATCTTTTCTGCTTCCAGTTCATCTAAAGCTTTGCGGATCGTCATTCGTGATGTCTTAAATCGTTGAGCAAGTTGATTTTC
The DNA here is from genome assembly GCA_944327135.1 of uncultured Erysipelotrichaceae bacterium. Lineage (GTDB taxonomy): Bacteria > Bacillota_I > Bacilli_A > Erysipelotrichales > Erysipelotrichaceae > CALVGQ01. The sequence continues at coordinate 6,313 of CALVGQ010000050.1, forward strand.
AGATTCAATTTTTTCGCCAACTTGAACCATTCCCTGTTGGATCTCTGAAAGAATCGTATTTTTTACAAAATCCTTCTTTTTCAGCATCGCTTATTCAGCCGCCTTCTTCTTTGGCTGTTGACAAGCTGTCACAAATTCCAAGGGAACCTCCATTTTAGCAGCAATTTCCTCTGCACTGAAGCCTTTTCCCAAATAGCGCCGACAGACCTGTTTCAGCGATTCTGTCACTTCAATGATATGACCATCCGGATCATAAAAGCGAATGACCCGTTGACCCCAGCGTTTTTTTAATAAAGAATGGACATAACTGATTCCTTGGACCAGCTTTAATCGCTCCAGATACTGATCAAATTCTTCCTCTTCAAAAATCAGTTCCGCATCATTACCTTCGTAACAAATTTCCTGCGGTACCTTGCCAATCATCAGAGCCCAGCTCTTCTGCGTCTGAAGCACAATTCCGCCCGTTAGGATCACATAATCTTTAAAATCCAATACAATCTTTAATCCCATTATTTCTTGATAAAATTGAAGAGATCGTTCCATTTCACTGGCGATTAGCAGACAATTTTTAAACTTCATCAAAGCACGCTCCTTCCTTTCGGCAAATTTCGTTCATTTCCTGGATCAGAACTTTTTTTAAATCAAACTTTCCATCTTCCATGCAGTAACAATAAAAATTCGCCACGATCATTTTCAAAATGATCCAAGCCAGTGATTTTGTTTCGATATCGTTCCGGATCGAGCCATCTTTCTGTCCCTGAGCTACTGCACTCAAAATCGTTTTGTAGTTTATGCTGCTGCGGTCCAACAGCGTATCGCTAAGACGATAAAGATAGCTTCGAAAGACTTCTCGAAGCCATTCCAAGGAAAGCCCCTCAAGCATTTCCAGCTGAAGCTGCAAGTATACTTCAAGATTTTCTAAGCCGTTTTCTTTGTTCAGCATCGGCTGAATTTTCTCTCTGGTGGCTTCAGCACTTTGTTCCATGGCCTTAAAAATAATCTCGTCTTTAGAATGATAATAATTATAATAAGAGCCAACGGCAATCCCTGCCCGCTGACATATTTCCCGGATCGTAATCGACTCATAACTTTTTTCCTGAACCAACTGACTGATCGCCAGCTTGATTTTTTGCTGAGTCTGTTTTTTCTGAGCTTCGCGAATCGGTTTCATTAAGCTTCCTTCTTTCCACTAAATGGCTTCATCGTTACCAGTTTACACGATTTTCCGTTTTCCTTCAAATCTTATAGGCCTTCTTTTCAAAACAAAAATGCAGACCTGTTTAAGTCTGCATTTTTTATAAGAACCATCTTTTCAGTCGATGCAAAAGACTTATTGCAAAGCAGCCTGGGCAGCAAGCTGACCTGCGATCCGTCCAAATCGAACAGATCCGCCGATGGCCATTCCGCAGCATGGATACTCTGTTCCAAACAATCCACTGAAAGCGACTTCACCCGCCGCATACAGATTGGCAATCGGTTCGTCAGCCTCATTCAAGACTCGAGCCTGAAGATCAGTAATCAGTCCTCCATAAGAAACTGTCGCCGCCGGGCTCAGCTTGATGGCATACAAATCGCCTTCCAAGGCAATCATTTTCTCCGCTGGTTTTCCAAAATCCTCGTCTTCGCCTTGCGCACACAATTCGTTATAACGCGCTACTTGAGCAGCAAATAATTGTGCATCGACCCCCATCAGCTGCGCTAATTCTTCAGCAGTGGATGCCTTTAATGTACTATCCAAGGTAAGTCCATACTGAACCATCGGATAAGGATCATTGCTGCTGGCAATATACCAGCCGCCATAGCTTCCGCTGTTGATGATGGCCTCTGCCACATGATACTGATAGGTGTACTCATTCACTACCCGTTCGCCGCGATCATTGACAATCAAGCCCGCTTCTTCATTGATTCCAACACCGCAGGTAAAGCTGGTAAACACTGTCTGGATGGAAGTCGGCCGATCGATCGCAGCACCAATGGCTTCCGCCATTTTCAAACCATCTCCCACATTTCCGTACGGGACCTGAGTCACATAACCACTTTTCCCTGTATATTCTTCTGTCAATTCAGCATTCGCCGCATAACCGCCGGTAGCGATGATCACCGCCTTTGCATTGACGGTCACCGTCGTTCCATCCGGCCGAGTTCCTTTTGCGCCAATCACCGCTCCATTCTCGTCTGTCATCAAAGTATCCGCTGTAACATTATATAAAATGGTTCCTCCTGAAGCCAGATATGTTTCGGTCATCGGAACCGTGATCTGTCCGCCATGACCATCCGTCATTCCGCCGCCACCTTGGGTATTGTGTACCCGCCATGGTGTCAAAGACTGATGAATTGCTTCAACGTCTTGAATCTTGACCCCCATCTCTTCCAGCCATGTCATATCGGCCACAGCATGATCACAAAATTCGTGGATCTTTGCTTCATCGATTAAATCCCCGCCAATCAATTTTAGATATTCTTCCATCAGCGCTGGTTCATCTTCAATGCTTTGATTTTCCTGCCATTTTGTCCCTGCCGCCAGCAATTTTCCACCACTGCGGGCCGTTGCTCCTCCGGTGATTCCTTGTTTTTCAAGAATAATCACCTTGCCACCTGCTTGAACAGCTTCGATTCCTGCTGCTAAACCGGCTGCTCCAGCACCTAAAATGACCACATCCGCCTCCAGCAGCTCATCCTTGGCTTCCGCTTTTTCGATCACTTTGGTTTTCAGCGCTTCAGCATTGCCTCCAGCCTGAGTTAATGCGTCCGCTGCAGCATTCAAGATTGCATTGGTCGTGATGGTCGCACCAGTAATATTATCGATATTCAGTGACTGGGTTTCAACGATTCTTCCCGGGACGACCTCTACAGGAGAAGTTTCCAGTCCATATCCGATTCCATAGGTTTCAGATTGTTCTTTGACCTCGACCTGGATGATTGATTTTTCATCCACCGTGACGTCTACCGTCACTTCCCCTTTCATTCCCTGAGCAGATGCACTGTAAGTGCCGGCCGTGTAGACCGCATTGTCTTGTTCCACTTGAGATGGCTTAGAACATGCCGTCAAGCCCAATGCCATCCAAAGTGAAAGGCAGAGCAGCAAACCTTTCTTCATTTCTTTTTCCCTCCGTTTCGATGAACATGTTCATCTAAAACAATTATACACCTTGTGATAGAAAAAACAAGTAATCAAACGTAAAAAACAATATAATCTGTCATTGTCAAAAAAAATCTCCGCAAAGGAGATTTTAAGCCCATTGGATCATCTTTCTGCAGCCATTGATAAAGTCACGGCTGCTGCAACGGGATTTTCCTTCCAGCTGCAATTCCAGTATTTCCACACAACCATCCGAACATTTTAGAAACAAACGCTTTTGAAATCCGATCAAAGAACCGCTTTTGGCCTCAAAATCCAGATCGGTTCGAGCTGCCTTCCAAAGCTTGATTTTCTTCCCCTCCAGAAGAATATGACCTACCGGCCAGCTAATCAACCCGCGGATTTGATCATAGACCTGTTTTTTAGGCCGATTGCAGTCGATCCGCTCTTCTTCCTTGCGAATGTTGCGAGCAATCGTAACCAACTCTTCCTGCTGTGCTTTTGCATCCAACTTATGATCCAAAAAGGCCGGTAACTTTTCACGAAGCAGCTGGCATCCAGCTTCCATCAAACGATCATGCAGCTGCTCTGTGGTATCATCCGGGTAAATCGGAACCCGTTTTTGAGCATACATCGCTCCGGCATCCATCTTTTCGATCATCTGCATCAATGTAACACCCGTTTCCTTTTCGCCCTGAATAATTGCCCGATGAATCGGGGCTCCGCCGCGATATTTTGGCAGCAAGGAAGCATGCACGTTCAGACAGGGATAGGCAAAGCCATAAAGAATTTCTTTAGGCACAAACTGACCATAAGCACAGGTAATGATCAGATCCGGATGCCAATCTATAAGAAGCTGATAATCTGTTTTGATCGACTCCGGCTGAAAAACTGGAAGATCCTGCGCTAGCGCCAGTTCTTTTACCGGTGAAAAAACAATTTCTTGTTTCCGGCCTACTTTTTTATCAGGCTGGCTAACCACGCCGATGACTTCAATTTCTGGCATCGTTAAAAGCGTTTTTAAAATTCCGGCAGCAAACACCGGGGTTCCCATAAAGACAACTTTTTTTTTCATCTGCACCACTCATTTCAATATTATGATTATATCACAGTCACCCTCCATTTTCACTAAAAACCGAGGTAACGAATCGAACCGAGCCTTCAATCAGCTGAATGATGATCTTACTAGTCGATTCTCCCAGTTTTCCTGCCCAGTTTTCTTCAATTTGATTCAGCGGCTGATGAAAAGCCGGGACTTCTATAATCTCATGATTCTCTACCTGTGAATTAAAACGGGCCAGTTTTTGTTCAACGGATTCTTCCGCCGGATCCTCCAGATAAGTTCTTCCTAGCAAAACAATGAATAGAATGCACAGCGCATCGAATACAAATCGCTTCATTGTAATTCCTCCTTTAATACCTCCGCCATCACCGTCAATGAATTCAACGCCTCTTGAGAAGTATTCTGATCGCCGCCTACCTCTAAGAGCACCATTTTTTCAAACATATCCTGATTATACACAGACTGTCTTTCAAAAGGCTCTCTCATTATACCTTCTACCTGTTGGCGCATTTTGTCAGTCAGCGTCTTGGAAAGCACCATGACCTGTTCAGCATTGCTGCTCTTCATTCCCACTACAAACATTAATTTCGCATAGGACGTTGTTTCTGTTTGATATAAGGAGACAGAGCGATCACAGGAATCTCGATGAACATCCATCACCAGATCAAAACCGCCATAATTGACAAACGCTTCATTGATATATTTTCGTGAAATGGTATAAAGCTGGTTGTATTGAAGTCCTTCCTGCTGTGCTTCTTCTAAAAAATTACTGGACTCAAAAACCACCTCAAATCCATTTGCCTCCAGCATTTGGGCAAACCGAATGGTCACTTCATAGATCGAAACTCCATCGCTGTAGGTTTCTGTCTGATGAGTATTGTAAAGAAAAATCCGCGGAGCATTTCCTTCCCGATGTTCAAACTGTGGGATCAATGGAGCAACGATCTCGATTGGATCTTCCTGAGCAGTAACCGATTCCACGCTGGGAAGGATCGTAATGAGATATGTAAAATCCTCCGGATTAATTTCTATTTTTGGATCCAGCAGCCAGCCAGAAATCAGAGCTTGAAGCTGAAAAAGATTCAAAGAAGAACGGCAAACCCAAAACGGAAGAAGAATCAGACAAAAACTTAAAATTAACTTGAGCCCAAGTTTGAGTGCGATTTTCAAAAAAACCCCTCCTACCTCAGTGTATGAGGAGAACGGGTTTCTATGTCAAAGTTCACTGAAGCGTGGATGAAGCGCTTCATTGATTCCTTGCGCCAGAATCTTTTCTAAGTGCAGCACTTCCTCATCCATTTCCTTAGGGGTCACCACCATCTGGAAATGAGTCCTGTTCTGAATGAAATCCTCTGCTTTTTGTGTTTCATGGCTGTCAATTGCTTCCAGCACCTGGAAAATCAAGGCTTCCACACTGACCACAGTAGCCACTCCCACCGCGATTACTGGAACCCCCAAATTAGCCTGATCAATTGCCAGTCGATGATTTCCTACTCCTGATCCCGGGCGGATACCAGTATTCGTAATTTGGATGACCCGATTAATTCGTTCCAAGGAACGGGTCGCCAAGGCATCAATCGCAATCACCAAATCTGGTTGAAGCTGCTGAGTCACGGCCTTGACCAGCAATGCTGTTTCGATTCCAGTTTGCCCCATTACTCGCGGAATCAGCACAGCTACATCACGACACCCTTCTAAATCAGCATCCTGCTGCAAACGAAACAAATGGGAGGTAACTACGATTTCTTCGGCAACTTTCGGTCCTAAAGAATCCGCGGTTACTTCCTGATTTCCAAGACCAACCACCAATACCCGATGATTTTTTTCCGGAAGCAGCTGCAGAATCGCTTCCTCCACTACTGCTGCTGCATGCTGCCGTTCCTGCTGATCATTCAATCGGGTGATCTCGATCGTAATATAATCCCCCGGTTCTTTTTCTAATAAATTATTTTTTTTCAAAATACGGAGGTGCTGCCAACCAATTCCCTGATAAGTTTTACGTTCACTTTGAAAGCTCCCTTCCTCTTCCAATGTCTCTACCTCCTCAAATGCCAAATCCGTTCTGCTTTTCATAATCTTCACCTCGTCGTTAGTATGAACTTTTCAATAAGAAATATTTGCATTTTGACATCCACTTTGCTATAATTTCAAAGGTATTTAGAAAGAGGAGGTGTCAACATGGCAAATATCAAATCTCAGAAAAAACGCGCAATTACCAATCTGAAAAAAAACATGGCGAAGAATTCTGAAAAGTCTGCGTTGAAAACAGCAATCAAAAATGTTCTCAAAGCTGTTGAAGCAAAAGATAAAGAGGCTGCAGCCGCTGCTTATAATCAGGCTTCTTCCCTGCTGGATAAAGCGGTTACCAGTCATCTTAAGCACAAGAATTACGCTGCTCGTCAGAAAGCCCGTCTTTCTAAAGCCGTTAACAGCTTATAAAAAAATAAAAAACCGCAGATTGCGGTTTTTTATTTCAACATAGAAAGGAAAAAACAGAGATGGAAATTAATCGTTTCAATGAAGACGCCAAAAATTATGACCGTTACCGCCCACAGTACTGTCCGGCACTTTTTCAAACTATTCTGAAAACCGCCTCTTTGAAGCCTTTCGATTCTGTATTGGAAATTGGAATTGGAACTGGACAGGCCTCGCTTCCATTTCTATCACAAAATGTTCTGCTTACGGCGCTGGAACCAGGCAATCAGCTGGCTGCCCTCACACGGGATAAATTTCGGAATTTTTTCAATCTTTTTGTCTATGAACAAACCTTTGAGCAAGCCCGGCTTGCAGAAAGCAGTTTTGATTTGATTTATTCAGCGACCGCTTTTCATTGGATCAAACCAGATCTAGCCTTTCCTAAAGCCTATCGCCTGCTAAAGCCAGGAAAGACCCTCGCTCTTTTCTGGAATGTTCCGACCCCCGCCAAAAATGAGCCAAAGCTGGCAGAAGCAATCCAGCAATTGTATTCTCGTTATCGTCCAAACAACCGTCCTAAACCTGCCGGCTTAGCTTATGGCTACGCTAAAGATGCGATGGAAAAGGCGGGCTTTATCGACTGCCAATGCTGCTGTTTCGAAAGTCAGCGAAAATTCAGCGCAGAAGAATACATCCACCTGCTGAATACCTATTCTGATCACCGGGCAATGCCTTCAGATACCAAAACCGCTTTTGAACAAGAGCTTCGTGAAATTCTCGAACGATGGGAAAAGCCATTGATTGTCTATGATACGATTGAACTGTATACAGGAAAAAAGGATTGTTAGACGCTTTAAAATGAAGCGGACAATCCTTTTTATTCAATTGGAAGAGGAGTCAGTTCCCCCCAGTCATAGCTTTCTGTAAGCTGATAAACATCCGTTCCTTCCACATAATACCGTGCTTCTTTCCGATCGCGGTAGGCTACCGTCCCCAATGAATTGCTGAAGCTTCCCACATTGTACAGTTGATCTCCGTCGTATCCCAGCTGCAGCAGCAAATTCATCAGGTAGGTGGATTCTACTCCTGCAGTCGAAATGATCAGAATATTTTTATCCTTTGGAAACAGGGCTTCAATCAATTCCTGAGACTCTTCATATTTTGGAATAAAACTGCCAACGTCGCCTAAATTGATTTCTTCCTGCCCTTCTTCTGCCTTGATTTTTGTCATCCAAAATAACCCGCTTCCTTCCTTTTGGACACTAACAAGGCATTCATAAAAAGGCAAATTTCTGAATCCGGCAATAAACCCTTCTTTTAAAAATTGATTGGGATCTCGAGTATCAATATAAATGCAGTCCTCCCGGAATAAATAATCATCAATATTTTCTGGATTTAACGGTGATTCGCTCATCAATACACTGGTCGAAGCATCCTTTTTTGGAAGCTCCTCCGGCATGCTGGTCGCTTTCTCAACCGCTTCCTGTCTTGCAGGAGTGCATCCGCAAAAAACCAAAAAAAGGATCATGCAACCCATCCAAATTTTTTTCATAATCATCCTCACTTTCCCTCTTATCATTATAACGATTCTTTTTTTCATTTAAAGATAAATAGATGTTTATTACAGAAAAACAAAGAATAATTCAATTGTTAATTTAATCGCAAAACGCTATAACGGGCCTAGAAAGAAATCGTGAACCCCAAGCAGCTGCCATCGCCCGGAGCTTCTTTTTTTCCGGTGCGGTGGTAAAATGAAGCAGAGATGGTGCATCCGAAAGGATTGCTTCAAAGAGCTGTCGTTATTTCTTTCATTGTAAAGACAGAAGTTTCTGTCAAGGAGGGAAAATGAAATTCAAAAGCAGTTTAAAAATTGCCCTGGCAGCGTTGCTGTTTATCAGTCTAGCCGGCTGTACCAGCAAGGGTGAAAACAACAGTACTCCGGAAAATGAAAATAACGAGGCAGAAGAAAATACTCCATGCAGCGTAACCGGAGAAATCACCTTAGACAGCATCAATGCTTATCTCAATGAAAGCGCTGATTTAGGAGAAGGCTCTGTAGGGAACGTCGTCGCCGTCATTCCAATCAATCATGTTGACGGACCTAGAAATGAAACCAATTTCTACGCCTTTGTTAATTTCAAATACAAGGCCCGCAATTATATCAAATATCAGATTACCTATCTTTCCTGCACCTGCCGTTCTGCCGATGTCAACTATTGGCAAACAGCCTATGTTGAATTGACGCTTCCAGACAGCCACAACATTGACGATGCTGAGGTTCGATATTTGTCCTTTGATCTGGATTCTGCCGGTCATTATTTAGGAGGCTTCTGGGGAGACAGCAATCCGACTCCGGCCGGAGCAACCTATGAACAGTACAAAGAAGAATATATTCCGTTCTTTATTGACAAGCCTTATAGCTACATCTCCACACTGAGTGTAATGGAAGACATTGCGGCTGAAGATTACAGTGCCGGTGAAGGCCGTGAAGGGCTGACCCTGGATACCTTTAGTGGATCCAGCGTTTCTACCAACAACATCATCCGAATGCTCAATGCCCTGATGGAATATCACGCTACGGATGAATATTTCGCAGCAGAATAAATTTTAATGAAAGTCACCATCAAATTTTAGGAGGAGAAGAAAATGAAAAAATTATTTGCTTTACTCATGGCAGCAGCCTTATTGGCCGGATGCAGCACTTCCGCTCAGAAAACAGATGCAGAGTTGGAAGCAGAAGGATGGGTCAAAAACCCAACTGAAAATGGTTATGTTCTGGCTTCCGAAAGCGGAGCCGCAGCACTGCCTGCAGCACGGGATACCAGCAAAACCTACAAACCGGATAAAGATTCTGAGGAAGTGGCTTGCGAAGAAAATACGTTTGCTGCTGCTTGCTCAGCTATCAATTCAGAAAATCTGCAAGATTATCTGGGAAGAGAAGATGCCGTCTATATCGACCTTCGGGATACTGCAGATTACACTTCAAAACATTTAAGAAATTTTGAAAACATTCCATTCTTTGCATTCATCTGGAATCAGTCCGCAAATACCGATGCTTCCATGATCCAGCTATATGGCGGCGACACAACAGAACCTGTTGCTGTTTATGAAGAATCTGATGATCTCTTGTATGAGCTGTTCTCACAGGATAAGACTATCTTCTTGATGTGCCAGTCTGGAGGCCGTGTTGTTCAGATGATGAACATTCTGGCAGCCAAGGGTTATGACATGAGCAAGATCTATAATGTTGGCGGTATGGGACAATACACCAGCAAAGAACTGGATCCTTATGTTGTCGATACACCAGAGTTGAAGATCAATGCAACTTATACCACAGAACAGCTGACCCGGGTAGAGTAAGGAAAAATTTCAATCGATTTTTAATTCATATAAAATTAAAGTCCTCTTTCTAGATTTTGTAAGAAAAAGGACTTTTTTTATTGAAATTATTCTATTTTTTAACGGAATCAGTACATTTTTTTTGCATTCATTGATCAACCGTTCGATGGCAAGATTTCCAATTCCGTAACTTGGAAATTCCCGCATTATTTTTTGAATCAGTTTCTTTGGGGGCATATCAAGATTTTTTTGAATGGTCTGAGTTAAAGGGTTGTTTTCTTTTTTGTATTCCAGATATCGCTGAATTCCTGTGTCCAGCGGCTTGATTTCAACTTTAAAAGATTGTCGCTGAAGAAGAACCTGTTGATAACAGCGCTGAAAAAGGCAAGTTGGATCAAAACAGTCGAAAGTTCTTCTAACGATCCATCCAATGGAAGACAATGAAACCAGATTGGTCCTGTAAACTGTTCTTTTTCTAAATACACCAGCAACGTAATCATATTCATAGCACAAAACATATCTGAATCAAAAAAAAGCTCTATCTGATCCACTATTTGAAAATATTATTTTAATGGCTGATAAAATGGTACATAACTCTTTTGATCAATTCCATAAGCTTGGATACGAGACATGATAAACTGCTTCGTCTGCAGCAAAGCTGCCTCTTTCTCACACATTGCTTCATTCATTGCTAAAACCGGGGACCTCCCCCGCTTTCTTAGCTGTTCTGCTACAATTTCTCCTGAAGCGATTGACAAAGTCCTGTTCTTCTGTTTTCTTTCAATCTGTTCCTGAGCCTTCATCCCTATTTTTCCCAATCTAATCCCTTTTCATGCAGGATAACATGCCGTCCGATAGGAAGGATGCTATGAATGATTCCATGACCAAAATCAGCACATTGATAAACTGGAATCTGCCAACGGCAACCAATTCGTTTCAGTCCCTCTTTTAAAACAGGGCAGGATCCTGTGGAATAATAACCGAATACGATTCCCACGGTTTGCGAAAAAATCGGACTTTGTTCAAGAAAAGCAAGCTGAGAAAGGACGGTTCCTTCTTCTGCAAAACGGTCACAATTTTCAAGAAAAAGAACAATCCGCAACGATGGATCCAATTGAAAAAGCGGATGGTGTACCATCATTGCCAGCATCTCTGTAAATCCCCCAAACAATATCCCTTCAGCAGTACCTGGAGTAAGCTGTTCCCAAGGGCTCAGATGCCAGAAAAAAGAATTCTCTTTTTTTTCAAAGCTATGATGAAAAGCCGCTTCATCTTCTTTGCTCAAAGCTGTGAAAACACCAGGAAACTGCCCATAATAGACCTCCAACCCACTATGAAGCCAGATCGCATTTAATAACGCTGTTCCATTGCTATAACTCATGATTAATTTGGGATGTTGCCGAAATAGCTCAAAATCAAGCTGCAAAAGAAATTCATTACCGCCATTGCCTCCGCCAAACAAAATCATCCGAACACGATCATCCCTGAGCATCTCCTCTAAATCCGCCAAGCGTTCCTCTGCACTTCCAGCATATCCCCAGCTGTCTGAATACAGAAAACTAGATTCCCGGCAACGATACCCAAGTTTTGCCAATCCTTTTTTGACAGCCTCCATTTTCCGTCGATCAGCATGATGACATGGTGCAACCAATCCGATAACATCCCCTTTATTTAACTGCGCTGCTTTCATCAAACTTCCTCCTTAAAACCATTCTATGATGTATTCTTTTAATCTGTCAAGTCAATAAAAAGCATCCTCAAGGATGGTTTTTATTCATGATTTTTTCTAAAAATTCAATCTGCCAATGCAGTCTTTTCGCACGTTCAGTGTGCGGATTCAAAAAAGAGAAAATTTTTTGATTTTGTGCCAGCAAAAATGAATAAAAATTCATACTTTCCAAATCACGCCGTTTCAGCAGGATCGGGCCGAAAGCTTTTTCTTCTTTGGATAAAGAACGATCCGCCGGCTGCTGTGGGTCAAAGCAAACGATTACATAATAGAACCGATCAAAAACAACTTTCTCCTCAGTGATTTTAAAATGATGACAATCGATCCATTCCCGTAAAAGTGGAACATCCCGATTCACCTGAACCACAATTTGAGAAAACTGTTTCAGCTTGACAAAATCATTCTCCAGAATTGCTTTCGCAGTCATCCACCCCATACCGGCAATGACCGCAACCGTTGCCGTGGCAGGCACATCACGAAGTCCTGGGCAAAGCAAAAGATCTATTTTTTCTTCCAGCCTGTTTTCATGGATCGTTTCCCTGGCACTTTCCAACGGTCCCTGAGCAATGTCACATGCAAAACAATGCACGGCCTTTCCACTTTCAATTAAGGCGCAAGGAAGATAGGCATGATCTGTACCGATATCCGCAACAACTGCGTTATCAATAATGCAGTCTGCAATAGCCTGCAGCCGTTTATTCTTCATCAGTTTTTATCCACAAAATCACGCAGACGCTTAGAACGGGTAGGATGCTTCAGTTTTCTTAAAGCTTTGGCTTCGATCTGACGAATCCGCTCCCGCGTTACATTAAACTCTTTTCCAACTTCTTCCAAGGTCCGGGTTCGTCCATCATAAAGACCAAAACGCAGACGCAGCACCTTTTCTTCCCGCTCAGTTAAGCCCTGAAGGACCATGTTGATCTCATCTTTCAATAACTGATTGTTGGCATACTGATCTGGAGATAGTGCGTCTTTATCTTCAATAAAGTCTCCCAGATGAGAATCATCTTCCTCTCCAATCGGGGTTTCTAAAGAAACCGGTTCCAAAGCAATCTTCTGAATTTCCCGCACTTTTTCTGGAGAAATATTTTCCATCTTTGCCGCGATTTCCTCTGCACTTGGATCTCTTCCTAGATCCTGTACCAGCTGTCGCTGAACACGGGTCAGCTTATTGATCGTTTCCACCATATGAACCGGAATTCGAATAGTTCTGGCCTGATCTGCAATTGCCCGAGTGATCGCCTGACGAATCCACCAGGTTGCATATGTTGAAAATTTGAAGCCTTTGGTATAATCAAATTTTTCAACCGCTTTAATCAATCCCATGTTGCCCTCTTGAATCAGATCTAGGAAAAGCATTCCACGTCCTACGTATTTTTTCGCAATGGAAACGACCAAGCGCAGATTGGCTGAAATCAGAATGCGTTTTGCTTCTTCATCCCCCGCCTGGATCCTTCTGGCAATTTCCGGCTCATCCTCTGGATTTAAAAGCGGTACTCGACCAATTTCTTTTAGATACATCTTGACCGGATCGTTAATTCGGTTTGATCCACCTCCGGCACTGGCATAAATTTCAGATAAATCTGGGACATTTAAATCATGCTCCACTTCTTCATCCAGAGTTTCATCGGTATCACTTTCTAAAAATTCCAGATCATCTTCCAGCGGAGCCTCCAGCGCGGCTTCATCCAACGTCGGTTCGATTTCCAGATCCGCATCATCGGAAATCGGAATATTTTCCGTACTAAACCACTCAAAAAGATCATCAATCTGATCATCATCCATCTGCAGATGCTTGACCGCTTCCATGATATCTTTCTGATAGATCACTTTTTCCTTTTCATAGGTTTCCTTGAATTGCTGCTTACAATCCTCAAGGGTTTTGAATGTTTCCAGCTTCGCTGCCTTTTTTGTTTTTTCAGTCTTCATGTTTTAAATCCCCCAATTCTCTTTGAAGTTGTATCTTTTCATGAACCAGAATTGCTCTGTTTTCCGGATTTGTAATGGTTTGGATTTCTTTTTTTAATTCCTGCAGCCGATCTTCCAGCATCGCCCTTTTAAAACGGCGTATACTGCCGCGCAACCACTCTTGATCAAATTCTTGCTTATACATCTCATTGCTGATTAGTTCCATGATTCGCTGTCTTTGACTGTCTGAAGTACAACAATCCAAAAGATCCGCTACTTGGATCGTTTCAGAGCGACGATAACAATCCAGGATCAGCATGGCACATCGCTGACCATCATCACTGGAAAGAAAACCCAGCTCATTTTTGAATATCTCGCTGGCTTCGATACTGGTAAGCATTTGTGAGAGGATGTGGTTTTCGGCATTAGTCTTACCATCCTGAATCGGATTTAATCGTAATTTTGCTGAAACCCTCGTTTTTTTCGTAGTCAAAACTTCTGGTGCACCCAGCTGGGCTGCTGTAAAGCCTGTCAGTGAAGTCAGGCGATGAAGAAAAGACTGTCTGTCAAAATCATCGTTTAGACGATCGATTTCTGCTTTAACGGCCAAAGCAAACTGCTTTTTCTCGCTGTAATTGTCAAGATTAAACTGACTGGCATATTCATCAAACACAAATTCCATCCAGACCAGCTCCTGCTGACTGATTCTCTGCAGTTCCTTAGCGCCAAATTTTTCTAAAATTTCGTCAGGATCCAAACCGGTCTTGTTCTGAACGATTCCCACCTGCAATTCAGCTTCCTGAGCTAATTTTGCCGCTTTCAGGGTCGCTTTTCTTCCAGCCTTATCTCCGTCATAGCAAAACACAACATGATGAGAGCATTGCTTCAAAAGACGGATCTGCTCTTTTGTGCATGCCGTTCCCAAAGTGGCCACAACATTTTGAATTCCTGCCCTAGCAAAAGCAATCACATCCATGACCCCTTCTGTAACCAGCACTTTTCCAGCTCTTTTGCAAGCCTGCTTCGCACGATGATAATTGTAAACAACATTGCCTTTGATGTACAGTTCGGTCTCATTGGTATTGATGTATTTGCTCAGCGCTTCAGGATCCATGCTGCGAGCAGTAAACGCTATTGGATTTCCTAATGAATCATGGATGGGAAAAGTGATCCGTCCATAGAATACATCACGAATGCCCTGCTCGCTCAATCGTCCAAGATTGCAAGCAAGCAAATCACTTTCCGGATAACCTTTTGCCTTTAAAAAGCGAACAACCTGATCATTGAAACCGTTATATCCAATCTCAAATTCTTCTATAATTTGTGGACTTAATCCACGATGCTTGAGATAAGCCATGGCCTGCTTTCCTTCTTCAGCATTCAACTGGAACCGCAAATAACGAATAGCCTCCTCCATGCATCGAAATAACGCTTCTTTACGTGGATCTTTTTTAGGTCCTAGATCTGCCGGAGTGATCTGAAGCGGATAATGAACCATCTCGGCCACTTTGGCTACTGCTTCCACAAAAGAACAGTTTTCATAATTTTGTACAAATTGAAATACATTGCCCCCTGCACCACAGACAAAGCATTTATAAATCTGTTTCTCAGAAGAAATGCTTAAAGAAGGATGATGATCATCATGAAAAGGACAAACCGCAGACATCGAGCGACCTTTTTTCACCAATGGAATATATCTTCCAATAATATCCACGATATCCGCTCTTGAACGAATCGCACTGATTTCCTCTTCGCTGATCCTCATGCTTTCTCCTTTCTCTTCTAAAATCGACAGCGTTCCGCAAGAAACGGAAGAATTTCTTCGATCTTGATTCGCTGCTGTTCCATCGTATCTCGATCCCGAACAGTCACACAACCATCCCGTTCAGTATCAAAATCGACCGTAATACAATAAGGAGTGCCAATCGCATCCTGTCTGCGATAGCGTTTTCCAATACTGCCGGCTTCATCGTATTCGCAATTCATTTCCTGCGCAAGGAGTTCCCAGACCGTTTTCGCTTTTTCTGAAAGCTGCTTTGACAGCGGGCAAACACAGGCTTTAAACGGCGCCAGTGCTGGATGCAGATGCATCACGATTCGGGTTTCTTTTTCCAAAGCTTCCTCTTCATAGGCATCACACAAAAAAGCTAAAGCCAATCGTTCCACTCCCACTGCCGGCTCTACGCAATAAGGAATAACTTTCTGATTGGTCTGCGGATCCAAGTATTCCAAGGAAGTCTTAGAATACTCCATATGCTGCTTGAGATCATAATCGGTCCGATCCGCAATACCCCATAGCTCTCCCCAGCCAAACGGGAATAAATACTCAATATCACTGGTTCCTACCGAATAAAAGCTCAGTTCCTCTTTTGAATGCTCGCGCATCCGCAGATGCTCAGGATTCAATCCCAGCTTTAATAGCCAGTCCATACAAAACTGCTGCCAATACTGATACCATTTCAAATCTTCTCCTGGCATACAGAAAAATTCCATTTCCATCTGTTCAAATTCTCTTGTTCGAAAGATAAAATTTCCTGGAGTAATTTCATTTCTGAAACTTTTTCCGATCTGTCCAATTCCAAACGGCAGTTTTTTACGCATGGTCCGCTGAACGTTCTTGAAATTCACAAACATTCCCTGAGCGGTCTCCGGTCGCAGATAAATCGTATTCTTGCTGTCCTCGGTAATCCCCTGAAAAGTTTTAAACATCAAATTGAACTGACGAATCTCCGTGAAATCATGTGCTCCACATTCCGGACAGGCAATATGATTTTCTTTGATGTAATCCATCATCTGTTCATTGCTCCAGCCTTCTGGATTGACCGTTCCCTTTGAAAATTCTTCAATAAGATGATCTGCACGATGACGGGTTTTGCACTGTCGGCAATCCATTAAAGGGTCGCTGAAAGATTTTAAATGACCGCTGGCTTCCCAAACCTTTGGATTCATTAAGATCGCTGCTTGAATTCCAGTATTATACGGATTGGCCTGAATAAATTTTTTCCACCATGCCTGTTTGATGTTATTTTTTAGTTCTACCCCTAAAGGGCCAAAATCCCATGTATTGCTCAGACCGCCATAAATCTCACTTCCCTGAAAGACAAATCCTGAATTTTTAGCGTGATTGACAATTGTATCAAACTCTTTTTCTGCCATGAAACCACTCTCTTTCCACAATTCGATTAACTAAGAAATTATACACTATAAATTGCTTCTGCGTCAACTTGCGCAGTCTTCAAAAAAACGCCAACTTTCCAGTTTTAATCCACTATGACGCATTAAAAAATCCACAAAAATTTTTACGTCCTGCAGCCGCACGACCAAGCATTTTTCCAACCTCGAAAAATGCTGCTGATTTGCTTTATTCAAATAGCGAAACATTTTAAGTGCCTCCAAATCAACAGCTAGTGTTTCTGTATTCGCCGCACAGTGACGGCAAACAAATCCCCCTTCAGCAATCGAAATCGTGCTAACGGATCGATCGCCACACAAAACGCATTCATCGACATTGGGTTCCAGTCCCATTTCCTTTAGCACCTGAGCCAGGAAATATGCCAGCAGTAATTTGGCATCCTTTCCTTCGTGCAACATCTGTAAAGAAAACCGCAATGCATCGTAAAGCTGCGGAAGCGCTTCTTGAGGTTGAGCGATCATCTCGACGATTTCCGTCATGACCTGCGCTGCACTTAGCGAAAGCAGATTCTCACGGATTCGATAATGACTTTCAATGACCATCCCAGTTTTCATGGTGAAAATAGTCCGCTCTGGCAGATAATCAAAATCAAAACACACACATGCAAAAGGAGCAGCCTGTGCTCGGTTGCGGCTGCTTTCTTTTAGGATTCCTTTGGCCGTCAGCGTTAGCTTTCCGGCCTCTCGAAAAAAAACAGAAAGCAATGCATCATTTTCACGGTATTCGCTTTGTTTTAAAACGATTCCTTCCAGTCGATCATTCATCATCCAGCTCCATCTGAAGATAACCCAGCTGTTTCAATTTCGCCTCTTTATTGCGCCAGTCATCTTCCACACGCACAAACAGTTCCAGATATATTTTTTCTCCCAAGATTATTTCCAGTTCCTCACGGGCCGCCATTCCAATACGACGGATCATGTTTCCCTGTCGGCCGATCAAAATTCCTTTCTGCGAATCCCGCTCTACCAGAATCAATCCTTGGATAATCAGATGTTCCCGTTTTCTCCTGATTTTTTCAATCACAACCGCAACGCTGTGCGGTACTTCTTCTTCCGTCAGCTCAAGTACCTTTTCACGAATGATCTCTGCCATGATAAATTGTTCTGGATAATCACTGACCTGATCTGGCGGATAATAACGAATTCCATCTTCCAGATAGGTTTTGGTCACTGCAATCAGTTCGTTTAAATTCACTTCTGAACGTGCTGAAACAGGAAAAATCTCTGCAAACTGAAATCGTTTTTCCCAGCTCAGAAGCAAAGAAGTCAATTCTTCCCTGTCTAGCAGATCGATCTTATTTAAAATCAGAAAAACCGGACAATGCAGATCTTTCATTTTTTTTAATACAAAGTCCTCACCGCTTCCAAATGGAACCGCAGCATCGACTAAATAATAGACCACATCCACTCCTTTGGCACTTGCATAGGCCTCTTTATTCATCTGATCTCCCAATCGATGATGCGGCTTATGGATCCCCGGCGTATCAATAAAAACGATTTGGCTGTCTTCATCGTTCATAATTCCGCGAATCACATTGCGGGTCGTCTGAGCCTTGCTGGAAATAATGGCGATCTTCTGTTTGACCAAAGCATTCAACAATGTGCTTTTTCCTGCATTGGGACGGCCGATCAAAGCAACAAACCCACTTTTCATGCAAGATCCTCTTCAGTAAACCTCATTGGCAACAAATCATTGATCGTTTTGACGATCACCTCTTTGCCATTGGATAAAAGAATCGGTGTATCCTCCATTAAAAGCTCGCCTAAGACTTGACGACAGATCCCACACGGTGCTCCGATGCGGTCTCCGTCGGTGACAATCGCAATCGCCTCGATGTCCTCTTTTCGATATCCATTGGAATAGGCGGCAAAGATCGCGCTTCGCTCACCGCAGTTGCAAGCACCATAAGACGCATTTTCAATATTGGCTCCTTTAAACGTCGTTCCATCTTTACATAGCACACAAGCTCCAACATGATAATTCGAGTACGGCGCATACGCATTTTTCATGGCTTCAAAAGCCAACTGAAGCATTTCTTGTTGTTCCATTTTTTTCTCCTTTCAAATAAGATGATTTAAGCCAATGAACACACCAATCACCAAGGCCATTATGGAAAGCACTAATACTGCTGCGCTGGCCATATCCTTGATGATCTTGATGGCCGGATCCTGATGCGGCTGAACAAAATCTGCCAGCCGTTCGATGCATGTATTTAAAATTTCTGCAGCAATCACAGTACCAATACACACCACAACCAGCATCCACTCGGTCAGCGTCAGCTGGAGCACTGCACCGGCTGCCACCGCCAGCCCTCCCAAAGCCAGTTGGATCTGGACGCTGCGGTCAAAAAACGCTTTGGTAAGACCTTCA
>CALVGQ010000051.1 GCA_944327135.1 uncultured Erysipelotrichaceae bacterium
CAGGGGTGGGTCATTTGGATGCAGCTCAGATTCCGACGACGAAGGCGAATAATGGCTTTACTGGAGGAAGCTGGGATGTAACTCCGACCACATCGCTAGATCTGACGGAAAATACAACATTTACGATCACCTTCACGGCGATCCCAGTGGTCACCCCTCCGACACCAGAACCAACACCGGTTGTAATCGAAGAAGAGGAAGAGGTTGTTCCGCTGAATCCTCAGCCAGTGGTTGAAGAAGAGGAAGAAGAGGAAGAGATCATCGAGGAAGAAGAGACACCTGAAGTTGCTCCGACACCGAGTGCTACTCCAGAAGCAGTGGATATCGATGAAGAAGAAACACCGCAGGTAGGAGGATCATGGGCATTGATCAACCTGATTGCAAGTGTTGCGGGTATGCTGTGTGCGATCATCCTGCTGTTTGCGAAACATGCAAAAGAAGCAGAGGAAGAAGATGAAGAAGATCTGCGGCGGAACCGGTTGTGGAAAGTGTTGTCCGTAGTAACAGCGATCGTTTCGATCATCGTCTTTGTTCTGACAGAGAACATGCGGCTGCCGATGCGGTTTGTCGACAAATGGACAGTGCTGATGATTCTGTTCTTCGTGATCAATGCTGTATCTTTGTACTTTGGCAGAAGATGGCATGAAAAGGAAGACGAGGAAGAAGCAAACGCATAATAGTCTAAGAAACAGGAAGCCTTAGGGTTTCCTGTTTTTTTTTGGTGTTTTGTTGGCTGGCATTGCGTGAAAAAAAGAGATTCATGATCAGGCTGAAGACTGGTGATGGGAGAATGAAAACGAAGTTCACCGAATCTTCAGATGCAGTTCACGTGTTTTTCTGGCTGGCTGGATAAACTAAAAAAGGAAGGGAGGCGCGTGATGTTTACCTTTGAAAGAGTGGAAAAGAAATATCTGATCGATGTTGATCAAATGGAAGCTTTATTGCAGCTGGCGCAGGATCGAATTATTTCTGATCAATATGGCCAGTATACGATTTCAAATTTGTATTATGATAGCGAAAATGATGCTTGTATTCGCTGGTCGATCGAGAAACCGGAATATAAGGAGAAATTGCGGATTCGTACCTATGAGAAAGATCAAAGCAATCCGATCGTGTTTGTGGAACTGAAAAGAAAAGCGGAGGGAATTGTATATAAACGACGGATTTTGACGGATTATGAAGATGCGTTGAGGCTTTGTTCCGGGGCGGCGGTTGTTCAGCAGGATCAGATTCGAAGAGAAATCGGTTATTTTGTTCAATTTTATAAGCCGATTCCAAAGCTTTATCTGGCTTATGACCGGCGGGCGTTTTGTGGAAAGAGAGAGGAACTGCGGATTACTTTTGACCGAAAGATCCGTTTTCGGACCCAACAGCTTTCTCTTCGATCAAGTTCTTTGGATGAAGTGATACTGCCGAGTGCGCAGGTCCTGATGGAAATCAAGGTAAATGGAGCGATGCCTTTTTGGCTGAGTCGGATTCTTTCAATTCTGGAAATTTATCCGACTTCTTATTCCAAATATGGGGCAATTTATCAAGAATTGCAGCGTCGGAAAACAGAAAAGGAGACTCGAACATGTTTACCAATCTTTTTAGCACTTCAGGAAGTTTAACGGTGATGGCAGCACTGCTTTGTACGGCGGTGTCGCTTTTTTTGGGAATTTTGACTGCTTTGATTTATCGCTTGGATGGCAAAGGAAACGCAAGCTTTATGACTTCCTTGATTCTTCTTCCGATCTTGGTTCAGATGATCATGATGATGGTTAATGACAATTTGGGAACCAGTGTGGCGGTGTTGGGAACATTTGGGTTGGTGCGTTTTCGTTCTGTACCTGGAACTTCCCGGGAGATCTGCTTTATTTTTATGGCGATGGCGATTGGCTTGGCTACTGGAACAGGATATCTGACTTTTGCGCTTTTTATGGGAATCGTGATCTTGGCAGTGACGGTTTTGCTGAAGCTGGGACGGTTCTTTGAAAAAGAGGAGGCAGCGCGTGATCTTCGTGTAACGATTCCGGAAAATCTGGATTATACAGAGGTCTTTGATGAGGTTTTTGCGCATTATTTAAGACGTTGGAGCTTGGAACGGGTGCGGACGACGCATCTGGGAAGCATGATCGAATGCCGTTATTCGATCGTTTTAAAGGAGCAGAAACAGGAAAAAGAGCTGATCGATGCCTTGCGCTGCCGCAATGGAAATCTGACGATCATTTGCTCACGGCGAGGAATGGAGGAATCTTTATGAGAAGACGATTTCAATGGTGTTTGATATTGGGATTGGTATGCAGTGGATGCAGCAGCCGGACCGGTTCAGTTTCTTTGATGGAAGAAAGCATCAGTATGACGCCGATGGCGAGTGTGGATACGACGATCCAGGAAGAAAGCGAAGACTGGCAGAATGAAAATCCGGTGATGATTGATTTGAATGAGCCAGGAAACGCAGCGGGCGTGGAAGTCAGCGAGAATCAGATTAGGATTACACAAGGCGGGACCTATGCTTTGAGCGGAACCTGGGATGGACAGATCCGGATCGCGGCGGATGAGCAGGAAACGGTTCGTCTGGTTTTGAATCAGGCTGTATTAAGTCATGAGGATGATGCCCTGATTTATGTGGAGAGTGCAGAAAAGGTGATTCTTACCTTGGCTGAAGGAACACAGAACAAGCTGCAGGATGGCTCTTTGTATAAAGATCAAACGGAGGCGACTGCGACGATTTACAGCGAGTTTGATCTGACGGTTAATGGGTCTGGAAGCCTGATCATTACCGCTAGAGCAAACAATGCGATTCAAAGCAAGAAAGAGCTGATTTTACTGAATGGGACGGTGGTCATGGATGCGAAGGATAAAGGTCTGGTTGGAAAGGATGCCGTGAAGATCAAAGGAGGATCGTGGACGATTACTAGCGGGAAGGATGCCATTCAGGCGACAAACAGTGAAGACCCCGCTCAAGGGTATATCGTAATTGCGGGAGGAGAGCTGACCATTGATTCAAAACAGGATGGGATCCAGGCCGAATCGCAATGTGTGATTGAAGGAGGAACGATTGAGATTACAGCTGCACAGGCAGAGCAAGATACTGCATCCCATGAGGAAGAGCTCAGTATTAAGGGGATCAAGGCCGGGGCTGATTTATTTATTAGCGGTGGGATAATCACAATTGACAGCAGCGATGATGCGCTTCATAGCAATGCCAATGTAACGATTGCGGGCGGAGAACTTCTTTTGGCAAGCGGCGATGATGCGATCCATGCCAATCAGACGCTTTCTGTTTACGATGGGATCATCGAAATTGAGGAAAGCTATGAGGGGCTTGAGGGCAGTAAAGTGCTGATTGAGGGCGGAGAAATCGACTTGACCGCTCAGGATGATGGGATCAATGCTGCTGGAGGACAAGACAGTTCTCAAAATGTGAATCCGACAGGATTTACTCAGGATTCTTTTAGTGATGGGACACATCAAATCGTGATTAGCGGCGGCTTTGTGACTGTTGATGCGATGGGTGATGGATTGGATAGCAATGGCAGCATTGAAATCAGCGGTGGGACGACGATTATTTATGGCCCCCAGGATAACCGCAACGGATCGCTGGATTTCGCTGCACGATGTGAGATTACCGGCGGGGTGCTGGTGGCGATTGGTTCTAGCGGTATGCTTCAGGTTCCTTCTGATTCTTCTACGCAATACACGATTAGCACTACGCAGGCCAGCGGGAATGCGAATAATTCTGTCATGATCAAGGATGCTTCTGGAACCGTACTGTGGAGCGGCTTTGCCCAGAAGCCCTTTGAGGCCGTATTGTATAGTAGTCCTGAACTTGTCCAAAATGAAAGTTATTCGATTTGGGTCAATGATACGGAGATAGAAAGGATCACGATCGAGGGAGTGGTTAGCGGAAGCGGCAATATTGCCAAAAATGGCCCTGGTCGTATGGACTGGGGTGGGGCAAAAGAGCGTCCGCAGAATGTTCCTTTAGACCCGGATGGGGAATTTAATGAAGATATGCCGCCTAAAGAAGACCCAAGACAGTCGAGGCAGGGACAGGGAGATTTTTGATTTCTCTGTCTTTTTTATTCAGAGCGGGTAAAGTGTGATAAAATAAAAAAATAAAGCAGGAGGAAAAAGAATGAAGTTAGCGATTGGGAATGATCATGCTGCGGCAGAAATGAAAATCGAGATCCAACAATATTTGGAAGAAAAAGGAATTGATGTCGTGGATTTTGGCTGTGCACCGAAAGAAAAATGCGATTATCCGGTCATTGGTGAAGCGGTGGGGAAAGCCGTTGCTGCCAGGCAGGTTGATGGCGGGATCCTGATGTGCGGAACAGGAATCGGGATTTCTTTGGCGGCTAATAAAATAGCTGGTGTACGGGCAGCGGTTTGCAGCGAGCCGACCAGTGCTCGTTTGAGCCGTCAGCATAACAATGCCAACATCATCGCTTTTGGAGCACGAATTGTGGGAATAGAAACCGCAAAGGAGATTGTCGATGCGTGGCTGAATGCCCAGTTTGAGGGCGGCCGTCATCAGCGTAGAATCGATCTGATTCATCAGATCGAGGAGCGTCAGAAGCATGAATAAGCTAAAAAAGGCAAAAGAACTGAGAAGTCAAGGTTATAACTGCAGTCAGACGGTTTTTTGTACGTATGCGGAAGATTTTGGAATCGATCTAAAGACGGCTTGGAAACTGACTGAAGGGCTGGGCGGCGGTTTTGGAAACCGCCAAGGGCTTTGTGGAGCGGTCAATGCGATGGGAATGGTCTTAGGGCTGATGACCAGCAGCGGATTGGCTTCAGGTGGTGCTCAAAAGAAAGAAATGTATGAACGGGTCAATCAGATTACAGAGCGGTTTATTGAAAAAAATGGTAGTGAGCTGTGTGCGGTGCTGAAAGCGGGCAATTCTGAGCATCGCAGCTGTACGGATTTGATCCTGGATTGTGTGGAGCTGATTGAATCTTATGACAAAACAAAACAATGAAAATCCGTTGAAAGAAGTGAAGATCGTACGTATTCCTTCGGTCTATCCATTTTATCTGGCGGGTTTGGCCTGGGTTTTGGGGACAATGATTTTGCCGATGTATAAGCTGAGCAGCTTTTTGCTTTGCGCTGTTATTTCCGCAGCGGGCGGCTGGATAGGAACCCGTCTTTTTAAGCCGGAAGAGGTTCAGGTGGAGCAGCTTAAAGAAGAAACCTATGCCAGCGAAGCTGTTTTTCAGGCTGTGGAAGAAGGAGCACGAATGCTGGATGAACTGCGGGAAGTCCATCGAAAGATCCAGGATGTTCAGATTGGCCGGCAGATTGAGGAAATCGAACAGGTGACAGCAGAGATCCTGAATACGATCAAAAAAAGACCGAATTCCGTGGGAAGCATTCGAAAATGGATGAATTACTATTTGCCGACAACCTTGAAGCTGCTGAATCAATATGAACGATTGGAAGAGGAGCGGTTTAAAGGGCGCAATATTCAGGAAAGCATGGATAAAATCGAGAAAATGATGGGATTGATCGTGACTGCCTGTCATCAGCAGCTAAATCGCTTATTTGAAGGAGAAGCAATGGATATTTCTTCTGAAATTACCGTCATGGAGGGCATGCTGGCATCAGAGGATCTGATTGAAAATGAAGCTTCCTTGAAGGGAGACTATCGCCAATGAATCGATTATTAAAGAAAAAAACAACGGCTATCCTCAGCTTAATTGTGATGATCGTAGGATCGACCGGGATCAAAGCTGGAATCGATCTGAACCGCTTGGTTGAGCAAACAGAGAAAATTTTTGTGGCCGAGGAAGAAGGATTTTCCATTCAAAGCAAGCTGATGAGCAAGATGGAGTTTTCCAACGAGCTGGCGAATAAATTTGCGATTCATTTTTTGGATTCTGATTGTGCTGAGATCCAAGCAGTGAATAAGGCAGTGGTCCAACTGCAAATGGCTGAAGGGGCCAAAGAAAAATATCAAGCCAGCCAGCAATTGGATCAAGCTGATTTTCAGCTGATTGGGCTGCTTGAGGATCAGACCATGGATGATGAGGATCAAAAAGAGCTGAATCGTTTTTATGCGAATCTGCAGAATTGCAATGATCAAATTTCTCATAGCATTTATAATGAGAAGGTAGAAGAACTTCTGCAAGAATTAGAGCAATTCCCTGCAAAGCAGCTTGTTCAGCTTTTTCAAATTGAGCTTCCGCAGCGGTATCAATAATGTGGTAGAGGATGAAATAAAGGGGAGATGACAATGAAAAAGAAAGTGATTTCTGGACTTATCAGCATTCTTTTTCTGATCCATTGGGTGCCTTCGGTATGGGCAGCGATCACCATTCCAGAAAAAACGGATCATTATGTCAATGACTACATGAACGTTTTAAGCCAAAGCACGATCGATGAGATCAATGAGAAAAATGATCAAATGGGACAAGGCGCAGAGATCCTTGTTCTGACGACGGATTATATTGAAACCGATACTGAAGAATTTTCTTATCAGGTTTTTAATCAATGGGAAATCGGGGATGCCAAGAAAAATAATGGGGTATTGATTGTTCTGGTTATTCAGGAAGGAAAATTCTGGATCACGACGGGAACCGGTGTTGAGGATGTTTTGAACTCAGGGGTTCTTTCTGATTTGATTTACGATTATCTGGAAGAGGATTTTGATGCTGGCAACTATGATCGGGCTGTATTGAATACATTCAATGAAATATGGCGTATTTTAGCAAACAAATATGGAATCGAAAGCAATAGTACCAGTCAGAAGGGAGGGGCTTTGATGTTTTTGGGGGATTTGATTGTACCGATTGTCATTCTAATTTTTGTGATTTTCATTATTGTGATTTCTTTGGCGATGCCACGGCGTCCCTATCGAAGACGGATCTATCGCCCACGATTTTACCGTCATGATCGATTCGGAGGGCCAGGACCAATTATCCGTCCGGAGCCAGTTCGTCGTCCACCGTTCACTTTTCGACCTCGTAGCGGTGGTTCTGCTGGACGATCTTTCTCAGGAAGAAGCGGCGGAATGCGTTCCGGTGGTGGCGGAAGAAGCCGCGGAGGTGGAGCAGGAAGAAAATAAAGGAACTGTTTAACAGTTCCTTTTTAAATTTGGGATATTTTTTCGATTTCTTCAATTAAAGTGTCATCATAAGCTTCATTGTTGCATTCTCGGATCAGCATCTTGGCAATGACCCGAGTATCTAC
>CALVGQ010000052.1 GCA_944327135.1 uncultured Erysipelotrichaceae bacterium
AGAAGGTCTGATTGTGAAAATTTAAGGGAGAATGACCCTATTCATATAAAGGACTGATTACAGCAAGCAGAAGCTCGTCCCTTTTGGATAGCGCAGAGCTTGGTAAAGAATAACCTAAACAAAAAAACACCCTCTTTTTTGACATGTACCCCAAATCCTAGACAACTAGGAGGAGGGGTATTTTTATATGAAATATTCATGGGAATTTAAATTAAAGTGTGTTGAGAATTATAAGATAGGTAAAAGTAACGTTAAACCAAAATATGCAAAATGTAATCAGAGAGACTTTTCTCGTAAAGTAAGAGAATGGGTTAGGATATATGAGCTGCATGGAATAGATGGTTTAAAACATAAACCATCAAATAAAGATTGGACAAAAGAAGAAAAATTTGATTTAGTATCTAAGGTATTAGCAGGTAATTCGATTAAAAGTATAGCCATTGAAGCAGGAATTCATCCTGGATTACTCCATAAATGGGTTAAAAAGTATAAACAAGAAGGTTATAATGGTTTAAAATCAAAAAGAAGAGGAAGACCTCCAAAGGAAGATTTAATTATGACCAAACCAAGCAATGATAAAGAAATTAAACTTACAAAAAGTGAATTAGAAGAATTAAAACTTCTAAGAAGAAGGAATGAATATCTTGAAGCTGAGAATGCTTACTTAAAAAAAGTAAGAGCCTTGGCGATAGAGAAGATGGCATCATCAGCCAAGGCGAAAAAACCAAAGTCATCAAAGAACTAGTCAACAAAGAAGGATATAGACTAAATGATCTATTAAAAGCTTCAAAACTTCCAAGATCAACCTATTATTATGAAATTAATAGATCAAATATTGATGATAAAAATAATGAGATCATTAACGAGATAAAAACTATATTTTATGATAACAAGCAAAGATACGGTGTCAGACGTGTTACAGCAGAGCTTCATAATAGAGGTCATATAATTAATCATAAGAAAGTTCAAAGATTAATGTTTGACTTAGGTTTGAAAGGTAAAAGACCAAAAGAGAAGTATCATTCATATAAAGGTGATATTGGTAAGAAAGCGGATAATATTATTAACCGCGATTTTAAAGCTACTAAACCAAATCAAAAATGGACCACTGACGTATCGCAGTTTAACTTTTCTTGGGGCAAATGTTACTTATCGCCTATATTAGATATGTATAATGATGAAATAATATCTTACGACTTATCACTTCATCCCAATCTTGAACAAATAATAAATATGTTAAACAAAGCATTTAATAAATATGGTAGTCTTGACGACTTAATATTTCATTCTGATCAAGGATGGCAATATCAACATCAAACATTTATTGATAAACTTAATGAAAAAGGAATTACTCAATCTATGTCCCGTAAAGGAAACTGTTATGATAATTCAATAATGGAATCATTCTTCGGTACTTTGAAAAATGAAATATACTATGGTTTAGAGTCAACTTATAAATCTTTTGAAGAATTTTCTTTAGCGATTGATGAATATATAGATTATTTTAATAACAGTAGGATTCAATCTAAAACAAAATGGATGTCACCTGTAAAATACAGAGAAACATCCATATGTACGTATTGAATTTTAAAATATACAAATATTACCAATTTAAAAGATATTCATATATGTCTAGGAAATTGGGTACATGTCATTTCAAAGCGTTTCTTTTTTTTGTTTATTCTGCGTTTTTTTTCACCTTTTTTTTCTCTTTTTCCCAAACAGAAAAAAATATTGTTTTTTTATCCAAATTAACTGTTTTATTTTGAGCGGCTTTCCAAACTTGATTTTCCGATAAGATCCCAAGGAATATACACTGCTTTTTCTTTCATTTCATTTCAGCTTTTTTCTTGAAGCACGTCCGGTTTTCCAGCTTGACACTTTTTTCTCTGTCCTCTAAACTACGATTAGCTAAGATGGGGCTTTCATGATGCCTTTTTTCAACTATGGTTTTCTGTGAGCTTTATCAATTCGTCTTCATCTTTTCAATCAAGCAAGGAGGAATCTTATGAACCATCCGTTATTTGAACTGCTTCTTCAGGGTGCCAAATTTACAGAAGTGCTGGATGCCACAGAAGCTTACCTGGATAATCCAGTTGCCTTTATTGATTCAGTACAAAACGAAGTAGCCTGTTCCTGTCATTATCCAAAGGAAGACATGGAAGACAAGACCTATCGTCGACAGCAGATCAGTGATGAAGAGTATCAAAAAGATACGGATTATATTACTTCATTATCCCATACCGGCATTCCGCAGGTAGTCGTCTGGCCGCATATTCGAAGAAAACGGCTGATTTGCGGATGTTTTGTTTATCATCAGCATGTAGGCGGAATCCGAATGCCTTTCGTTCAAAAAAACTGGAAGACTTTGACATGAATCAGGTGCAAGTTACGGCCTCACTGATTGGGATGGCCTATGTTTTGCAGCAGGACCATCGCTGCAATGAAGAAAGCTGTCTTTGGAACTTGTTAAACGGACGGTTGGATTCTTCTCTTGTTCATCTCAAATCACTTTTTTCCACCACTTTTCCTCATTGGAATGCGTTGTGTATTCTATGGTTTATTCCCGAATATTATCCAGGCTATACCAGCAACCTGTCCTTTTATAAGCAGCTCTTTTCTGATTTATCTGTCTGCATGACGGCCTGCGATGAAGGCGTTGTTGTGCTTGCTGATTGGGATGCTTTTCAAAAGATCCAATCCACACTGGAAGTTCAACTGCAAAAGCAACACTGTTCGATAGGTGTTGGCTGTGCGGCCACGACTGTGGAAGGATTGAAGCGGTCATATGCTTTAGCACGAGAAAGCGATCATTTTGCAAGGCAAAATGATCGCTGGGGGCTAGCTTTTTATCAAGATTACCGGCTTCATTCTCTGCTTTCTTTCATTCCTGATTCCCAGTTAAAAACGTTCTTAGCAGAAAATCCTTTGAATGTTATCATACAATGGGATCAGCGTTATAACACGGAATATATGAATACTATCCGCGCATTTTTACATTGCAATGGCAACATCAAACAAACAGCCAGTCTGCTTCATGTGCATAAAAATACCGTGTTTTACCGTATCAGCAAGCTGCGGGAAGAACTTGGTTTTGATTTGTCAAAATCTGCAACCGTTAGTCTTTTAACCTGCTTCTTGATTCTAAAGGAGCAGCAGGAATCGAATCCAGAAGAAATTTAAAAAGGCTTTCGATCAAAGTCTGAATGATCTCATTTTCAATATCCGCATTGAAATGCCCATTCACATTAGAAAAAAAACGGATGTAACGAGCATAATGATGTAAAACCGCCCGTACTGCTTCAGGATCCCCCTGATATGAGCGAACGATGATCTCATAGGGGAGGACGGATTTCATTGATGATCCTTCTTTAGCTCCATCTTCAGCTGTTTCAAAGCGGACTGAAGATGCCTGCCGATTGCGCTTCTGGACAAACCGCAATGCTGTGCAATCTCAGCTTGAGAATAGTGCAAAAAATAATATTGCAAGATCATTTCCCGGTCTGTTTCCGCCAGCTGTAAAAGCGCAACAGCAAGCGCTTCATTTTCCAGCTCGATAGAGAGTCCTCTTACCATAAAGTCAAATTCTTTTTTGGGCCGATCCTTCTCTTTGAAATCCGCAGTCAGCCAAGCGTTCTTTTCAAACATCAAATCTTCTAAAGAGCTTTCTTTTTCCCATTTTCTTTTCAGCTTCCTGATTGCAGCATAAGCCGCATTCCGTATCACCATTTTGCAATAGGCATCATGAATACACTGAACAGATACCTGATATGCAGTATTTTTCATTGAAATTCCCCCGATCAATGACATTGCTTCGTTCCCGTGACCGCTTTGCTGATTAAGCCTTCTTTCTGTTTCTAAAAATCCAAGTTTTGATTCTCATTTTGTAAAAAAAGTCAATGTCCTCTATGCAAAAAACCTTCTAGATTCGTGAAAACCCTTGTGTTTCCTTTAGTTTTTTCAAAACCTCATTGAGTCGCTGAGTGCGTTCCTTTTCATTGTCCGCATTCATTACATAGTTGGAAATCGACCGCTGTTTAAAGAAATTCAGCGACTGAAAGCTTTCCAATGCGCTTTGATTCGCCAATAACCCTTCTTTCAGTATTCGTGGACATTCAATTAAAAAAGATTGTTTCATAAAAGAAAACCTCGCTTCACTTGTAGCCTGAACAACGAGGTTTTTTCTATTCTGCTAATTTTTGTATGCTTTAAATTGCCGTTTTACCGTCTGTATTGCCTGCGGTGCAAACAGAATCATCACCAGCAGCTCTGCACAAGGATAGCTCCACCAGACCGCATTTAACCCGGCCAGCTTGCCAAAAAGGAACGCCATAGGAACAATAAAGACCAGCTGACGAAGGATGGACATAATCATGCTGCGCACGCCATACCCCAATGACTGAAAGATCGTCGTCATAACAATGCTTACCGCGGCAAAAACAAAGCTGAATGAAATCGTCCGCAGCGCCACCGATCCAATAGAAAGCAATTCCTCTGTTGGAGCAAATAACGCTAAGATCAGATTCGGAGCCAAACTGAAAATCATCGTTCCCACCAGCATGATCGCAAAAGCCACTGTCAGCATCAATCGGATCGTATGCTCATAACGCTTCTGATTCCGTGCGCCGAAATTATAAGCCAAAATTGGCATTGCTCCCTGGTTCATTCCAAATACCGGCATAAAGATAAAACTTTGTACTTTAAAATAAATGCTCAAGGCATTGACTGCAATATCACTGAAACCAACCAGAATTGCATTCATGCAGGTCGTGGTCAATGAACCAATTGCATTCATGATCATCGTTGGTACCCCAATCTGATAAATTTTTAAAACCACGATTTTTTCCAGCTTGAAATTTTTCAAGCTGACATTGACATCATGATCCTTTTTGATGACCACATAAAGGATATAAAACATTCCGATCCATTGACCAATGACCGTTGCCAACGCTGCTCCGGCAATCCCCATCGCTGGAAAGCCAAACCAGCCAAAGATCATGATCGGGTCAAGAATAATGTTGGTAATGGCCGAGATCAGCAAAGAGAACATCGGCTGGATCATATTGCCCGTCGCCTGAAGAATCCGTTCACAGATAATCTGGACCTGTTGTCCCAATCCGAATCCCATAACGATCAAAAGATAAGAAGCCCCCATTTCTAAAATATGTTCGCTGCTTGTAAATAAGCTTAGAAATGGACGCGCCGTCAACAATCCGAAAATTAAGATCACCACCGAATGAAAAACAGAAAGCAGCAAGCCAGTCGTTGCGGTCTGATCAGCATGAGCCTGTCGTTTCTGGCCTAATCGTCGAGCAACCAAAGCATTGGTTCCCACCCCGCATCCTAAACCAATCGAAAGACTTAACATCTGCATTGGAAAAACCAATCCAATCGCAAACAACGCATCCTGTCCTAACTGGGCCACATAAATGCTGTCCACAATGTTGTACAGTGCCTGAATAACCATCGAAAAAACAGCAGGCAAACTCATTGAAAGAAGCAATTTCCCAACCGGCATGGTCCCCATTTTATCGGCATTATTTATTTTTTCTATCTGAGCTTCGCTCATCATTTCACCCCCAAACAACTTTTCTATTATAACAAAACTAGCGCCTTTTTCCAGTCTTATTTTGATTTAATAATTGCTTAAAAAATCACAAATCTTTTCTTGATCCCCCGTCTTTTTTTACCTTTTCATTTTCTTTATATTTGCTTGATCCGCCCAAAAAAGAAACCGTTTCTCGACAGGTCCTCACGCTTCAAATCAATCCTTTAGCCTTTCAATTAAATCAAGTATTCACCAGCACTCTTGGGATATCCTTTCATCACTGCCCGGTTGTATTCCAACCTCATTTTCCCGATTTGAAGATACCAAACCAGACTAAAAATCAAAAAGAGGATCATAAGCATCGCTGCTATAGAAAAAAACACAGCCTTTGTCCATCCTGTCTTACTAATCAGTAAAACAACCGTAAAAATCACGACAGCAAAGCAGATTCCAACGGCCCGCCGCATCCCTTTTTTCTTGTTTTCTAAGATATTTTTCATTTGTTCCTGAAGCTTGTGCATCTCTTGCGTTGAATAGGCATGATTCAGAATCTTTTTCTTTACTTCCTGATTTAAACTTGCAACATGAATTTTAACCATTTTTAATTCCTCCCTCTTTTATCATCTCTTCCAAATTCATTATCGCAAAACTTTTTCTCGCATTCTATTCTTTTTTCTCCTTTAAAAATCATGGCTTTTCTTTCTTCAAAGGATTCATTTCATGGTATACTGAAACACAAAGGAGGAAAATCATGCGGCTGAAAGAAGATTTTGAACACGCTATTGAAATCGAACGATCCCGGTTCCTCTGCTATTTAAGAAAAATCACCAGCGAACAGGAAGCACGGGATTTTATTAATGAAATACGCCGGAAACATCCGGATGCTACTCACCATTGCTCTGCTTTTTTAGCAGGAGAACATAATGAGCTGCAGCGCTGCAACGATGATGGAGAACCTGCCGGAACCGCCGGTGTTCCGATTCTTCAGGCTTTAAAAAACAGTGGAATTCAGGATATTTGTGCTGTCGTGGTCCGTTATTTTGGCGGAATCAAGCTAGGCGCAGGCGGTCTGGTACGCGCTTATACCCGCAGTGTTGCAGAAGCCATTCAAAAAGCCCCCAAAACCGAAACAGTTAAGGTTCAGGTTTATACCCTCGCATTCAGCTATGATCTGATTGGAAAAATAGATTACCTCTTGAAAGATTCCGCAGTAATCCTGCAAAAAGAATATGCAGAACAAGTGAGCTACCTGTTTTATACGGAAGATCCTGAGCTTTTAAAAAAACTCCAGGAATGTACCAGCGGTCGGTTTCCTGCACTCTTTGTTGAGAATCGGATTGTTGAAAGGCCGCTTCCATGATTCGATTTCTTATTCTGCTGGCTGCTTACGCTTTTCTGCCGCATCTGCAATATTCAACAGGATATTACATTCTCATTCTGCTAGTCCTGTTCCCGCTTCTTAATTGCCTATTAGGACTTTTGGCTGGGATGAAATTCGGTTTCGAATGGCTCTTTCCCTTTTTATCCGGAATTCTTTTTCTCCCCTTTGTCTATCTTTATTATAATTCCAGTGCTTTCATTTATTGTTTTGCTTATGCAGTTTCAGCGCTGCTTGGCGAATGGATAGGAGCATCCTTAAAAGGCCGCTTTTCAAGATCGAATTGATTCTTAAAAACAGCCTTTTTTTAATGGCTTCATAATGCCCCTTCTCTTTTTGGCACATCTGCATTTTCCTGGCTTTGATTGTTTTTCTAAATTTTCCTTGCTACAATAAATTGACGGAGGAAAGTATGTTTAAAATTGGAGAAGTTGCCAAACTCTTGGGTGTAGACCGCTCGTTTCTTCATTATTATGACGAGATTGGAATCATCGTGCCCAATAAAAATGAAAAAAAATATCGTCTTTATAATGAAAACGATTTGATTGCGATTGCCAGCTCCAAATACTATCGCGCCATGAACATGCCTTTAAAGGATCTCAGTCAGGTCATTCTGGAAAGCAATCTGCAAAATAAGATCGAAATCATGGAAAGACAGCGTACCCTTCTGCTTCAGGAAGCCGAACGAATGAAGGATCTCGCCGAGGTTGCAAGCTATGCATTAGAAACCTATCGAATTGCCTATCAAGAAACCTTGCTGGATCAGGCTATCTGCACCGGATTTGATTTTGTTCCAATGATCCAAAATGGAAGTTATGATCCAAATCAGATCCAGCAGCCTGCAATCCAGAAATTGCTTCAGTTTTTTCCATTTGTCAGTTATGCCTACTATTTCCCCGCTGGTTCTTTGATCGATCCAGCACGTTTTCGTTATTCTCTTGGACTTAGCACGATTCAGCATTTCCGAATCAAATATCAAATTGAATTACCCCAAAATACAATTTCAAAATCTGATCAGGCCTGCATGATCTTGCCAATAACAAAAAATATTGAAAATGATTCCTTCATCTTTGAAGACTTTCACCGCATCCGTGAAACGGCTGCGAAAAAAAAGATCGAATTAACTGGCGAAGCAATTGCTTATTGCGTCTTTACCAATTATGAACACGACCATGCAAAGATCAAATTTGTCGTTCAAATAATCACAAAGTGATTGACTATCAAGTTCCTTGATAGTTTATACTCCTGTTCAGGGAGGAAAAGAAAATGAAAAAGTTTGTATGCTTACTCGCTGCCATACTGCTTGTTCTTGCTGGATGCACTTCCAATCCAGAACAAGAATCCGAACAGACCGCCACGTCCCTCAAAGCTGGAACCTATGAAGGGACCGCAATGGGATTCCATGATCAAATCAAAGTGCAGGTTGTCATCGATGAAACCAGCATTGTTTCCGTAGAGGTTTTAGAACATGCTGAAACCCGGTTTATCTCTGATCTGGCAATCAATCAGCTGCCCAAGGATATTGTTGACAATCAATCATGGAATGTTGATGTGTATTCCGGCTGTACCGTGTCCAGCAACGCTGTTATAAATGCAGTAAAAAGCGCTTTAAGTGGGGCTGGCGATCTGACTGCTTTTGAGAAAGCACCAGAAGCTGCAAAGATCCAGGAAGAAACTCGTGACACCGATGTGGTCGTTGTCGGAGGAGGAATTGCCGGTCTTTCCGCTGCCATTACCGCAAAAGAAAATGGAGCTGAAGTTATCTTAGTTGAAAAATTAGACCGCGTTGGCGGTTCAACGGTGGAATCCGGCGGTATCCTGTACGCTACCGGATCCCCTATCAACCAAGAGCAGGACAACGATGTGGATGCGCTGGTTGAATACTGGCAGAATCGTGCTGAAGGAAAAGCTGATGAAACCATGCTGAAAATTGCCGCAGAAGGTTCTGCAGAAACCGTATCCAAGCTGATGGAATGGGGCGTTCAATTTTCTGATACGGTCGCCGCAGCAGGAACCAGTCCGGCGCTGCGTGCTCACTATGCTACCAACAGCGAAGCCAATGGCGAAGCAACCGATGGCGTTGACTTCATCGTTCCGCTGTTAGAGCATGCTGAAGAAATCGGCATTGAAATTTTGACTTCAACAACGGCCACCGAACTGCTCAGTGAAAATGGAACAGTCAACGGAATCAAAGCCGAAGGAAAAACGGCCAACTACACGATCCATGCCAAATCTGTCATTTTGGCTACCGGCGGTTTTGATTTGAATCAGGAAATGATGCAGGCCTATTCCCCAGAAATGGCCGGGACCTGGGCGATTTCCTCTGTTGGAAATACCGGTGATGGTATTTCCATGGCAGAATCGGTTGGAGCCAAAACCGAATTTACCGGCGGCGTCATTGGATTTAAAATTATTGATGTCACCCGGCATTATATCGAAGGAGTCAACCTGCTGGGCTGGACTGGGCAGCTAGGAGTAACGGATCAGGGAATTCGTTTCGGCAATGAATCGGCAGATTATCCAATCTTCTGCACAGAACTGATCAATGCGCAGAAAGCAGGAGCAGAAAAATTCTATCTGATCCTGGACAGCACAACAGAGCTGACTGCCGGTTTGGCAGAACAGGCGGTCTTGCAGAATCTGGGCTTTAAAGCCGACACACTGGATGCGCTTGCAGAAGCTGCAGGAATCGAAAAAGAAGCCCTCTTAGCCACCGTCAGCACCTACAACGCGCATGCCGAAGCACAGGAGGCAGATGAGTATGGCAAAACCAACCTGATCGCAGTTGCTAACGGTCCATTCTATGCCATAGAAATCAAACCAGCTACTTTGGGAACGATTGGCGGTTTGGTCTTAAGCGAACAGGCAGAAGTGCTCAATGAACAGAATGAGCCAATCAGTGGATTATATGCTGCTGGAGAAGTAGCAAACAGCCAGTTCTTCTACAAAGAATATCCAGCTAGCGGATCCAGCATCTCTATTAGTACCACCTTTGGAAGAATTGCTGGAGAGCAAGCTGCCCTAAACGCCAAATAATGCATTAAAAAAGGAGCAAATGCTCCTTTTTTAATGCTGACTTGTAGTGAATTCCTGTTTGACCTTTTGCAGCAATGCTGGATTTTCGATCAGATCGGCTCCTGCTTCTGCCAAAGCAATGGCTCCAGCAATCAGTCCGGCTTCCCCCATACTAGAAATGGTGGCCGCCGCCATTTCTTTAGAATGACCCGCAACCCCCTTTTCAGCAATTTGAATATAGCCATGCAAAGAAGGGCAACGGTAGCTGACTGCCCCAATATCGCTGGATCCTCTTGGTGTCTCACGAACATCTTGAATCTCCTGAAGCCCTAGTGCTTCATATTTTTCTTTTAACAGTCCGCAAAGCGTATAATTGATTTTAACATCATCATAAGGGCATTCATAAACGCTGATCTTCAATTCGCAGCCGGTGGCCAGCGCCGCAGCTTCCGCACATTTTTTCGCTTTTTCGCTCAGCTCTTGCACATACGCCATGGTCGTTCCACGGAAATAATACTCCATGGAAGCATATGCCGGAATAACATTGGCTGCCTCACCGCCATTGCGAATGATGCCATGAATATACGTATCAGGCTGAACAAACTGCCGCAGCAAATTGATGTTGATATAAGTCAAAACAGCAGCATCCAGAGCGCTTTTTCCCTCTTGCGGACGGCATCCATGTGCATTTTTTCCAAAAAATTCAAATTTCAGCGGATTCAGGGCATTGGTTCTTCCGCCAAGGCCATTTTCCGTAGAAGGATGGATCATCATCGCTGCGTCAACCGCATCAAATACTCCGGCTTCAGCCATGGAGACCTTTCCGCCAAAGTTTTCTTCTGCTGGAGTTCCGATTACCAGAATCTGTCCGCCCAGCTTATCCACAACGGATTTTAATCCGATTCCAGCTCCCACACCGATTCCGGCAATCAGGTTATGACCACAGCCGTGCCCCACCTCCGGCAGCGCATCATATTCGCATAGAAACGCAATCGTCGGTCCTTTTTTCGGGCTGCTGTAACGACCGATAAATCCTGTAGGTACCACATAGCCTGTTTCAACTTCAAAACCGCTTTCCTTTAATTTTTCTGCCAGCATGGCCATCGATTCAAACTCTTCATTTCCGATTTCCGGATGCTCATACATCCTTCGTACTAGGGACATCAATGAATCCTTATTTTCCATTACCGCTTTTTTAATTTCATCTCGCATTGTCGCTATTCCTCCTTTTTCTGGCTCTATTATATCAAGATTTAAGTCTTGTGTTTGAAAAGTTCAGAAAATCGTAAGATTTTTTTGCCTTGATCCAGTGTATAATGAAAATCACCAAAGAGGTGATTTTCATTGATCAAAAAAAATCTCAAAATCTTTGTTTTGTTCAGCGTGCTTTGTGCGCTATATTGCATCTTCGGAATTTATCTGAATCGCCATGGTGCGGAGCTGAAGCTGCGATGGCTTTTCTGGAATTTATTTTTAGCTGTTTTGCCGATGGCTTTGGCCCTTTTGACTTATGCCCTGGTCAGCTGGCGTAAGCACTGGGGCTTGATTTCTTTGTCTTTGGCTGCAGGATGGCTGTTGTTTCTGCCCAATTCCTGTTATATGATCACCGATCTGATCCATCTGGAATCCTCAGGCCTGATCGGCCATAACGGAACATATCTGATGAATCTGAAAGGCTGGGTCGAAATCATCTATCTGGGCGCCGGAATCTTTTTGGCAGTACTGGTAGGACTGTTCTCTACCTCACTGATCCACCAGTCGCTGCGGATCCGGAAATATCCGCTTTTAAATCTCTGCTGGATTGGCATCATCAGCCTTTTGTGCGGCTATGGAGTTTATATCGGCCGGTTTCTTCGATTAAACAGCTGGGATATTCTGCATCCGCGCAGTCTGATGAAGATCCTGCTGGCAAATATCGATCGATTTACGATCTTGTTTTCCTGTTTTATTGCCGCCTTCTTTTTCTTTGCTTATCTGCTTTTTGACCGGATTCATGTCCTGGATCATTCACTTGGTCGGCCTGCTGAACCTGACTTGCAGGATTCAGCCATGGATGCCTCGATCCAATCTGAAAAAAAGTTTTCGGCTTGATCCCGAAAACTTTTTTTATTATTACCATCCATATTTCTTATAATGCGGATAAACCTCGGTGTTGTTGTAGTCGGTTCCTCCCGGATAATTTGCGCTCTTTAACAAAAGCGGTGTCTTTCCCCGATTCATCAGTTCTTCCAGTACAACAGCCGTTACTGACCACAGGATATAAGAACTGGCCAACCCGCTCGCCGCAGCAAAATTCGCCTCGATTCCATCAATGTGCAGCATCGCTTCAGCCGCCGGAGCACAATTATCTAAAGTCAAATCGACAAATTCGTACAATTTCTTTCCGGAAGAATGCACCGCCTCCACGGTCTGGGCATAGCTCATGGAAGTCATCGCAATGACCTTGATTCCCATCTTCTTTGCTTCCCAGGCCAGATCGACCACGCTTTTGGTTCTTCCGGACACCGAACCAACAAACAGCACATCATTCGGCCGGATCGTTGAGGCCTTCAAAATATAAGCTCCCAATCCTTCCATATCTGTATTCAGATCACTGCGATCCCGTTCCCGCGCTTCTGACTGAACATCCAGCTTATAATGAAAAACGCGATAAAATGCCGGACCGCCTCCGCGATTGAAAAGATCCATCTCGATCGAATGGCAGATTCCGCTTAAATAAATGTTGCCTCCCGCTTCGATCGTATCGGCGATCATTTTACCTGCCGCCAGGATCGCTTCCCGTTGAGTGGCTTTGATTTGTTCAAACAGTTGATCGACACGTTTTTGATAATCATCCAGAATCATGGTGTTCCTCCTTCTTCCCAGCTTTTATTTTCGCAAAATTGCTTAAAAATCGCTACTTAAATCCTTGTTTTTTTAATTTCTCAGCCCTTTTGCAGAAGTGAAAGGTGCGATCACAATCAGGATCAAGGCATACGCATCCTTTATCGAAAAAAACTCAAATCCTGTTTTGAGGTTTTTTATTAATCTGGATAAAACAGCTCAGCAATCGGCGATTGCTTGTCCAGAATCAAAATGTTGCCTGAATGCGTCAAAGACTCTTTCGCTGCATCCAGACTTCGGACAAAGGAATAAAAATCTGCCTTTCCCGGATCATTGTACGCTTCCGATAAAATACGCATGTATTCCGCTTCGCCTTCCGCCACCAGCTGCTCTGCCTGAGCATTGGCCTCTGAAAGAGTAATGGTGATCTCTGAATCGGTCTGATTTCGGATCTTTTTGGCCTCCGCTTCGCCCTCTGCTTCATACGAAGCGGCAATGTTGTTACGTTCTGAAATCATTCGCTCATAGACTGCTGCCTTGTTGTCATCTGGAAGATCCAGCATCTTCGTTTCGACGGCAGTAATTACAATACCATAGTCCGCCATCGAATCACCAATATTCTTTAAGATCGCTTCTGCCAAGGCTCCATCCCGATTGCTGATAACCTCATCCTGATTCATGCTGGAAATCACATTTTTCAAACTGTTATAAACGATCGTATTGATTCGCGCTTCTGCATTGGAAACCGAAGCATTCAAAGAAGAAATAAATTTCTGCGTATCGGTAATTTTCCATATCGCAAAACAGTCTGCTACCATTGTCTTTTTATCACGCGTAATGACATCCGATACAGCCAGATCATAAATCTGCAAGGATTTCGGCATCGTTTGAACCTGTTGAATAAACGGGATCTTTAACGAAGGACCAGCCGTGTCAATGACCCGAATGATCTTTCCAAACTGTTTAATAACCGTATACTGGTCCGGCATTGTCACAACAACCGAGTTCAATAGAAGAAAGACAGCTAAAGCAAATGCTCCCAAAGCTATTCCTACTGTTTTTTTCATTGTTCCGCCTCCTCTTGATCCTGACTAGCTGGAACTGCTGTCTGCGGCAGCCAGATCTGCAGCTGATCCTGCTCTTTGATAATCACCTGAAGCTGAGGCAAAATTTCTTCCATGGTTTCATAGAACATTCGTTGTTTGGTCACTTCTGGATATTTGATGTATTCCTCATACATTTGATTGAATCGGGCCACCTGCCCATTCGCCTCATTGATTCGCGACTGTTTTTGGGCTTCTGCATTTTTGATAATTTCATCGGCCTGAGCCTCTGCCGCCGGAATTTTTTCCGAAGCATATTTTCGCGCATTGTTGACTGCCGTATCTGCTCCCTGCTTGGCTGTCTCAACCGCTTTAAAGGCTTCAGAAACCTCCAGGGTCGGCGGTTCTGCATCCTGAATGGTTACATTCACGATCATCATTCCCAGATCTTCCTCTTCAATGCGATTTCCCAGCTTTTCTTTGACTTCAGCCTGAATCGCCGCTTTTCCAGTCGTGATGACATCATCCACTACATAACTTCCCACCGTATCCCGAATATAGCTTTGCGCTAGATTCCGCAGGATCATCACCGGCTCATCGGAAGAATAGAGGTATTTCGCCGGATCCACGATGCGATATTCAATGTAAAAATCCACATTCACAAAGTTCGCATCGGAAGTAATCATCAGTGATTCATTCGTCTTTGATTGATTGGTTTGAGGATCGTAACCGATTGCCATCCCAATAATTTGTTTCGATACTTTTTTGACCTGCTGAATCACCGGAATTTTAAAATGAATTCCAGATTGATTTTCTACGCTGATGATTCCCAACGTATTGACCACC
>CALVGQ010000053.1 GCA_944327135.1 uncultured Erysipelotrichaceae bacterium
TTTCCAGTTCTTTGATTTTTCATATAAGTTCCTCTTGCCTGGAATCATGATTAGATGTATATGTATTGATTTTACCTCTAGGTAAATGTTTTTTTACTTGTCAATGTAGACAGTCCCCAACAACATATTTTCTTCTCCAGAGATAGATACTAGTTCTTGAATAACCTGTTTCCTCTGATACTGATTTTATATCTTCTCCTTCTTTAAAGCAACGATGAATGATTGATAATTTTAAATCTAAAGAAGGATGCCTTCTATGAGCAGGTGTATCTGAATAATCAACAGATACTTTTTTCTTTTTTTCAATATTTCTGTTTTTGATCCATGTATACATATTTTGTCTGGTTGGATAACCAAGCTTATTGATGACCTTGGCTATTGAACCAGTTTCATCGTAAAGGGAAAGTGCTTGTTGTTTTTCTTGTTCCGTATATGACATATCCTCTCCTCCATTACATCATATCTAGTCCAAGTTTTTGTCCGCTCCCCCGGAATCACATGCAAAATCTAACTTATCATTGGCTTATCTAATCATATTTCAAATCTTACTCTTTGCCGCATTTAGTTCTTACTTCTAAAAGGAAAGAATATTATTATAAACTCAACAAATACGGAACTATTTTCATTTTTAATCCAACATATTTTCATCATCTATGCATAAGAAAAAAAGAGCTCAAATGAGCTCTCAGACCGTTGACAAAGTCGCTCTTTGAGCAAACTTTGTCATACGGTCTTTTTTAATCTCCACTTTTAAAGAAAAAACAGACAATCTTAAGCCATTATTTGTATAAAATTACCTGAAAAATGGTTGATAATCCCCACTTTTATCGAATTATTTTTCTATACTTTTTAATTATATAGTTTGTCAACAAGCTGAGAGCTCAAATGAGCTCTTAAATTACAGATGGTGC
This sequence comes from uncultured Erysipelotrichaceae bacterium, assembly GCA_944327135.1. GTDB lineage: Bacteria > Bacillota_I > Bacilli_A > Erysipelotrichales > Erysipelotrichaceae > CALVGQ01. Next base: position 912 of record CALVGQ010000053.1, read on the forward strand.
ACGCGACAAGACTTGAACTTGCACGGGTTGCCCCATACGCCCCTCAAGCGTACGTGTCTGCCATTCCACCACGCGTGCGATTGCTTAAATATTATAGCAAATCCCTAAGAAAAAAGGAAGAGGAAAACAGAAAAGTTCTGTTCTTGAAAAAAAGGGAAGTGGAAAATGTCATAAAATTTTTAGAATTTATCAAGGGGAGATCAGGATTCGGATGCTATAATAGGTTGACGGGAGGGTGATTATGAAAAAAATAATGCAGCTGCTGTTTTGTTTAGGAATGATGTTCTGCCTGATCGTTCCGGTTGCAGCCGAAGAAGAATGGGATCTGTATAGTGATTATTATTATCTGATTGATTTGGATAACGGTCAAATCATCCTGGATCAGGGCAGTGAAGAAATGATTTATCCGGCTTCAATGACCAAAATGATGACCTTGATTGTGGGATTGGAAAATATCGAAAATCTTCAGGATCGAATCGTCTTAGACGAGGACATCTTTGCCGGGCTGTATGAAGAGAATGCTTCCATGGCTGGGTTTTATCTGAATGAAAGCGTCACCTTGGAAGACTGTTTGTATGGTTTATTTCTGCCTTCGGGCGCTGAGACGACAAGAGCGATTGCTTTTTATGTTTCAGGCAGTGAAGAAGCCTATGTAGAGCTAATGAATCAAAAGGCCCAGGAACTGAATATGACCGGGACCCATTTTGTAAATACGACCGGGCTGCATGACAATGAGCACTACACCACGCTTCGCGATATGGCTACTCTTTTGACCTATTGCCTTCAAAATGAACAGTTTCGGACGATTTTTAGTACCCGCAGCTATGTAGCCAAGAGCGGTTCGATGCATACCGGAGGCATTCGCTGGCAAAGCAGTACTTTTAAAAGCATCGATCAGGTCGGCTGGCAGGGTCTGGATGAATCGGCGATCCTTGGCGGCAAAACCGGATACACGATTCCTGCAGGACTTTGTTTAGCATCTGTAGGAGAATGGGATCATCGGCGATATATGCTGATTACAGCACATGCTCCAACTGGAGGAGCAGCTTATCATGCTATTGATGCGGTGACGGTATACCGCACGATTTTTCAGGATTATGTAAAAAGCGTGCTGCTTACTCCAGAGGAAGTGCTGGGGACTGCAAAAGTGCGATACAACCTGACTCATCCTGAAATTGAATTTCATGCTTCACAAAAGGTCGAATTGACTCTGCCGGCCAGCATGGATCTGAGTCAGATCGAAGTGTATTTATCAGTAATGGAACGATATGAAGCTCCAATTGAGGAAGGCGAGTATTTGGGGACAGCAACGCTGCTGTATCAAGGCGAGCCGATTTATTCGTTTGAGCTGACTGCTGATTCTGCGATCGGTCGAAATCCGATTTTATATGGCTTTTCAATCATGGGAAAGTGGATGATGGATCATCTGATTTTCACTGGATTCCTGCTGTTTGTTTTGGGCTTTGTCCTTTGGCGCTGGCATCTATATCGGCAAGAGCTTCGTTTGCGCCAGGTTAAAAGAAAAAAAAGGCGGATGCGATACCGCTGAAGAATCTGTTGGCGGCCGATGACAGGCCGCTTTTCTATCGGGGAAAAGAAAACCTGCTTTTGAAGATTCGATTGCATGGCAATTCCTTGTATTTTAAAAAAAATGCGTTTATAATAAAGCGTCGAGAAAAGGTGGTTTTTTATGTCATATCAGAAGATTATCAATATTGCGGTGATTGCCCACGTCGATGCCGGTAAGTCTACTTTGGTCGATGCTTTTCTTTCGCAAAGCCATGTCTTTCGAGAAAATGAAGAAGTTGTCGACTGCGTGATGGATTCCAATGATTTGGAACGGGAACGGGGAATTACAATTTATTCTAAAAACTGTTCGGTTAATTATAAGGATTATAAAATCAACATTGTGGATACGCCGGGACACGCGGATTTTTCCAGTGAGGTAGAACGGATCATCAAAACGGTCGATACGGTGATCTTGCTGGTGGATTCCAGCGAGGGACCGATGCCGCAGACCCGCTTTGTATTAAGCAAGAGCTTGGAACAGGGACTTCGTCCGATCCTGCTAATCAATAAGATTGATAAAAAGGATGCTCGAATCAATGAGGTCATTGATTTGGTGTATGATTTGTTTCTGGATCTCAATGCCAATGATGAACAGCTGGATTTTCCGATCCTCTATGGAATTGCCCGGGAAGGCATCGTACGCAAAGATTTGAATGATACCAATCAGGATATCATTCCATTGTTTGAAACGATTCTGGAGCATGTAGAAGCCTATCCAGATAAAACAGAAGAACCGCTCCAGATGCAGGTATCGGCTTTGGCCTATGATGATTATATTGGACGTTTGGGGATCGGCAGAGTGTTTAGCGGGACGATTCGGGAGGCCTCAACGATCACGCTTTGCAATCCAGATGGAAAATGTGAGCATGTTAAGATCAATCAGATCTTCGTCTATAAAGGATTGAGCCGTGTTGCCGTTAAAGAGGCGCAGTGCGGAGAGATCGTCATTGTTTCAGGAATCAGTGATATTGGAATTGGCGACACGCTGTGTGCTTTGAATGATCCGAAGCCGCTGCCATCGATCAAGATCGAGGAGCCGACGCTTTCCATGTACTTTATGGTGAATACCAGCCCATTTGCAGGAAAGGTTGGAAAATATGTGACTTCCCGGAATATTCGGGAGCGTCTGGAAAAAGAACTGGAGGTCAACGTCGGTTTGCGGGTTGAGGAAACCGACAGCACGGACAGCTTTAAAGTGTCCGGACGCGGTGAATTGCATTTGTCCATTTTGCTGGAAAACATGCGCCGGGAAGGATATGAAGTGGCAGTTTCTAAACCGGAGGTCATTTTCCATCGTGAAAATGGACAGCTACTGGAGCCGGTGGAAGAAGTTGTGTGCAGCGTTCCGAATGAATATGCTGGAACGGTGATTTCCAAACTGAATCTGCGTAAGGGAATGATGGTGAATATCGTGGATGAGGGAAGCTATTCCCGGATTGAATATGCTGTGCCGACACGCGGCCTTTTAGGATATCGCTCCGAGTTTATCAATGATACTCGCGGAGAGGGAACGATGGTTCGACGGCTGTCAGGATATGAGCCTTACAAAGGGGAGATCCAGCAGCGAGCGAATGGGGCGTTGATTTCTACTGAAACCGGAACTGCGATGACCTATGCTTTGTGGAATATTCAGGAACGGGGGCAGCTGTTTATCACACCGCAGACCGAAGTCTATGAAGGTATGATCATTGGAATGAGTGCCCGTAACATGGATATGGAAGTCAATCCGACGAAAAATAAAAAGATGACGGCAGTTCGTTCGACTGGAAACGATGAAGCGATGAAGTTGGTTCCAGCGAAGATCCTGACTTTGGAAGAAGCCCTGGAATTTATCAATGATGATGAGCTGGTGGAGCTGACGCCAAAGGATATTCGGGTTCGTAAACGGTATCTGACCAATCTTGAACGTCGTCAGCATGCCCGTTTAAGTGCAAAAACATCAGACCAAGAATAAATCACAAAAACTTCGATCGGAATCTGATTGAAGTTTTTTTTGAGTACGCTACTGGAGCTTTAAGCAGATCTCGTTTATAATGAGAATGAAGATCCGAAAATAAAGAGTGAATGAAAATGGACGGATTTTTGGTAGAAATGCATAACAGAGTGTGTTATAACTAAATGTGAAAAAAATAATAAGGAGAGAGAACCATGACAATGTTCAAACATGAAGCCAGACAGTGGAAATTTGATGTTTTGCGGGAAGTGGCTTCGATGGCTTTTGAGGATACGCTGACGGAAGAAAAGGCGGCGGAGCTGCCGCGCCGGCTGATTCCCGGAACAAAAGCGGATTTTCGCTGCTGTGTTTACAAGGAGCGGGAAATCCTGCGTCAGCGAACCCGTCTGGCGATGGGAAAAATGGCGGATGATCAAGCGGAATACAAACCCAGACAGATCGTTCAGGTGATCGATGCGGCCTGTGATGGGTGTACGATCCGGAAAATTCAGATCACGGATAACTGCCGGAAATGCATGGCTAAAGCATGTATGGCTTCCTGTAATTTTGGAGCGATCACGATGGGACCGGATCGGGCTCATATCGATTATGCGAAATGTCGGGAATGCGGAGCCTGCGCCCGCAATTGTCCTTACAATGCCATTGTCGTGACGGAGCGTCCTTGTTCGCAAAAGTGTCCGGTGGATGCGATTCGTTGGAATGAAGACGGCATTGCCCAGATCGATGAATCCAAGTGCATCAATTGCGGTTCCTGTCAGTCGGCTTGTCCATTTGGAGCGATTGAAGACATGTCCTGGATCGTACCGGTAATTCAGCTGCTGAAGCTGAACACGCCGACACGGGCCATCGTTGCCCCGGCGATTCAGGGACAGTTTGATGAAGCGACCTTGCCTCAGATTAAAAAAAGCATTGAACTGCTTGGATTCAAGGAGGTCCTGGAAGTAGCGATCGGAGCGGATGCTGTTGCGGATGGGGAACATGAAGAACTGTTGGAGCACATGGAAGCTGGAAAGCCGCTGACGACTTCGTGCTGTCCGGCATTTGTGAATTTGCTGAAGATGCATTTTCCAGAACAATATCAAAATAACATGTCAACCATGGTCAGTCCGATGATTGCACTGGCACGCAAATTGAAAAAAGAATATCCGAATGAAGGCGTTGTCTTTATTGGTCCTTGCTTGGCTAAAAAACAAGAGGCCATGGAAAAGTTTACGGCGGTGGATTATGTTTTGACCTTTGAGGAACTGGCTGCCATGCTGATCGCACGGCATATCAATCCTTCCGAGATGGAAGCGGATGAAACGGACTATCCGTCTTTGTTTGGCCGTAACTTTGCACAAGGCGGCGGAGTCAGCAAGGCTGTTCAGGAGGTTGCGAAGGAAAAGAACCAGGGGGTTCAGGCAACGGTTTGCTATGCGGATGGCTGTGCAGAATGCAAGAAGCAGCTGATGCTGATGAAAGCGGGAAAATTTAATTTTAATATTTTAGAGGGCATGTCCTGTGTTGGCGGCTGTGTTGCCGGACCGGCAATGATCGAGGCCCCGTCTATCACCCGTGGCCGAATGATGAAAGAAAACATGAAACTTCCGGCAAAAACCATCGAAGAGTCTTTGCGGACCTTTGATTTTAGTGATGTGGATCTGCATCGGGAGAAAGATTAATATGGTCACGGTGGAAATTTGTATAGGCAGTGCCTGCTATGTTCATGGCAGCAATCAGCTGATCCCTTTGCTGCAAACACTGATTCATCAAGAGCACTGGCAGGATCGGGTCACCTTGAAAGGGGCTTTTTGCATGCAGGCCTGTACCCGCGGAATTGGGGTCCGCATTAATGGCCGAATGATCGAGGGGGTAGGGCTGCACAACGCGAAGAGCGTTTTGTTCAGCGAGATTAAAAAAGAACTGGAGACAGTGGATTAAAAAAAGCGGAGTCTTCTTTATGCAAAAGTCAAAAGAAGATTCCGCTTTTTAGGTTCTTGATTTTCCTGGAGTATAGCTAAAGGGAAAGGGGCATGCTCATGGAAAAAAAGTATCAGATGCGGATTCGGATCGATCGGCGACAATCGCCAACAACCGCCGAAATTCTTTTTCAGCTTTTACAGGGGTTCAAAAATGATCCGCTGGTCTTAGATTATTTCAGCCATTTGTTAAAAGAAAAAATTATCGCTGTTGAATTTCTGCAGATTGAAAAGCTGATGGCGGATCCTATTCAGAAGGAGATTTGCTGGCTGAGGATTCAAGCAACCTTGTCTGCCAAGACAAGTGAAGATCAACGATTCCCGCTTTTTCTGCTTCAGCTGGTGGAAATTGTTCCACAAAAAAAGCCATGGAATTAAATGGCTTTTTGACATTGATCGAGAATCGTTTTGATTCGCTGGGCCAGCCCTTTTGTTTTTGCAAGACTAAGCGAGCAAAGACCGACACGGATTCCGCCGTTGACCTGGACCGTATAGATATGATGCTCGATCAAGGCCTGATGCACCTTTTTTAAAAGCACTGGATCCTCAATTCGAATAGTGACGAAAAAGCCTTCTTTATAAGGATACAAGGGCAAATTGCAGGCCTGAGCTTCGGCTAAAAAAAGCTGGCTGCGTTGGGCAAGCAGGTCGATATACTGCTGTTTTTCTTTTAAAAAGGCTTCCCGATTGGCGCTAACTACCCAGCTGAAGTTTTCCATTGCAGCATTGGGAATGTTGCTCCACATTGCGCGGGCGGTTTTTTCATAGACGATTTCCGCTTCCCGGACACGTGCTGGATCCTGACCGATCAAAACCGCCGCTCCGCAGCGCAGGCCATAGGAGGTGCAGGTCTTGGAACAGCTAAAGGCAACGACCACAAGCACGTTGGAAGATAGGTTTTCAAAGCAGTTCAGATAATCCCGGGTGTGCTTGGGATCCAGTCCGTAATCCAAATAAGCTACATCGTTAAGCAGGATGCAAGGAACATGCTGAGAGCATTCATTTAAAAAGGCAATGATCTGCTGCCATTCAGCCTGACTCATCGAATAGCCGGTTGGATTATGACAAGGATCATTGATCACGACCAGCAGTCTGTCCTGTTTTTCAAGAACATTAAGACAGGCGGCTTTAAAGGAGGCTAGATTGAAATGGTCCTTGTCAAACAAGGAGTAGCAGACAGTGTTCAAATTGTTCTGTGAAGCCATCAATTTATAGGAGCCCCAGGCGATATCTGGCAGAACTACGGTTTGATGCTCTTCAAGGATGTTGCAAAAGGTCGAGCTGACTGCCCCGCTGCCGCCGGGAGTGGCAATGACGCTGTGGGCCAGTGGAAGCTGACGCCCTTGAAGCAGCCAGTTCCAGACTTCCCGGCGATAATCTTCGTTGCCGCTAAAGCTGGCCGCATAAGCGGCTTTGGTACGATGATCGATCTGGTCATAGTGATCAAAAACGCTGGATAATGCGACAAGTTTTCCTGCTTCATCATACAGAGAGCCGATCGAGGCATCCACGACCAGTGCTTCTCCATTTTTCGCAATATCCTCTTTGGCCAATTTGACCATGGCAAAAACAGTATCTTCGATAGGTGTCAGGTTGGCTGACGGGCGTGTAAATGGCATCAGGTTTCCCCCTTTTCTTTCATAATATTATAAAACAGCCGATAAAATAAATAAAGGAGGGGAAAAATGAAGATCTCGATGCGGGAATTTGAACAGCAGTATGCGGATGTGAAGGATTTGATCCGTTTGAGTGTAGGACAGCCGGGATATCCGGTTTCTGCGGAAGTTTTACAGGCGATAGCGAGTGCGCTGACTCCGCTGCAGCCGTATCCTTCATCCTCGGGAGATCCCATGCTGATAGCAGCTTTGGCTAAACGGCATGCGATCTCAGCTGAAAATTTGGTTTTGACCCATGGCGCCAGTGAGGCGATGAGTGCGGCCCTTGTGGCAGCACTGCAGCCAAGGCAAAGACTGGGTATTGCTATACCCAGTTATCCGGCTTATTTCAGTTTATGCGAAATGCTGAATATTGAGCCGTTTTTTTTCCCATCTTTGCCCTTGGATTTTCAGCCTGACTTGGAAGCTCTGTCAAAACAGAACCTGGATCGTATTAAAGCGCTGGTGCTGATTACTGGCGGAAACCCAACTGGTCAGCCGCTTAGTGCGGCAAGTTTGCAGCGTGCTGCAGCATTATGCCGTCAAAAGGATTGGACACTGATTTTGGATGCCAGCTATGCAGCCTTTGAACCGACTTTGCTTTCTGATCCGCCTTGCCGGTTTCTTCATCTGGGCAGCTTTTCAAAAAGTCATGCAATGGCAGGATTGCGGATCGGCTATTGTTATGGCGATCCGTTATTAATGAAAAAGGTTCAACGATGGGTAAGCTTGAACAGTGTCGCAGTTGCATCCTGTATTCAAAAAGGGGCCTTGGCTGCCTTGGCGCAGGATCCCAAGCCAGCTGTTCAGCAGGTGCTTCGGCAGTCTGCAGCATTTTTGAAGGTATTGGAGGAATTCCATCTTCCGCATGCGGCTCAGCCAGGCTTTTATAGTTATTTTGATGTAACCGGACTGAAAATGGATGCGCTGGAGTTTGTGGATCGCTGTGCTCGCGAGGCTCAGGTTTTGTTTCTTCCGGGTGTTTTTTTCGGACCGAAACAAGAAACATGGGTGCGCGCCTGCTGCGCGGCAGAGCGAATGACAGAAGCCCTTGGACGGCTGCGTGGATTTTTGACGAAATATGCATCTTTTGGATGATTTTTGAAAAAGGATTTAAAAAAAAGCGGGAAATCAGTATAATAAAAGGGATTCATAGGGAGTGAAAAGACATGAGCACTTTTTTCAGAAGATATGGTTTGCCGCTGATTCTGCTTCTTTTAGGAGGATTCTTGGT
>CALVGQ010000054.1 GCA_944327135.1 uncultured Erysipelotrichaceae bacterium
CAAAGGCAGCTGTTAAAAAAAGAACTGACCACAGCAAGGTTTTTTGATGAAAGATCGGAATCAGAAAATTGCACAAAATCGCTCCCAATACAAAACAGAGGATCAGACCGAAATATAGCAGGCAGCGGTTTAAAGCCTGCGCTTCATGGAGTTCAAGATATTCTCCCAGGTACTGTGTTGCACTTCGCAAATTACCCACGCACATCGTCGTTGCCATGCCCTGGCCGTGAATCTTGCGAAAGCTTTCTACTTGGATCCCGCAAGCCAAGGAAGTCAAAGCATTGGAAAGAAAATCAAGATTTGCAGGAACCAAACCAGAAGCAATCAAAATCAAAGCTTCTGCGGCCACAGCGGTCTGTCGCCAATGAAGCCATTGTGGATTCTTTCTTCGCAGATGATCTGCGATAAGGATTCCCGCTGAAAAAGCAGCCAGCGGATAACAATACTGCACCGCTGCTGACCAGTTCTGCTCTGCCAGACGAATTCCCAAAAGAAGCATATTTCCGGTCTGTGCATTGGCAAAAACCCGACCTCTGACCATATAAGAATAAGCATCCATGAAGCCTCCGCATAAGGCCATCAAAATGCCCAATTCTATTGATTCAGAAGTTTGTTTGGCTATTTTAACCATTCGTTCATCCCCATTTCTGTGTTGTAAATCAACAGTTTTCCGTTTTTTTGTATTTTTTAATGTTTTTTATCTTTTTTGAAAACAAAATATACAATCGCGATTAGAAGAAGACTTATCTTTTAGCAGCAACATCGCTCAGCAGACAGCCTTCAGCCACCTCTTTCTTTTTCGAAAAACCGGATAAAGAAAGAATTTCTAGCATCATCCGATTTAAAAAGAACCTTCATGCGCAAGGCAGCAAAGGTTCTTCCGCGATTTTCCGTCTTTTTAAAATGCTGAAAAATATATAGTTTCCGTGTCTACCGACAATATTTTTCAAACCAATCCGTAATCTCTTTCAATCTTCTGCGGCGATGTTTCGGCTTTCCGCTGCGGCTTAATTCATGATTTTCATGATGGAACAGACACATCCGCGTTGGAACATGATGCAGTTTCAGTGCCTGAAACATCTGCAAAGCATCTGCCATCCAGCAGCGATAATCTTCATCAGACTGAATAAACAACGTTGGCGTTACACAGCGATCAGCATATTTCAGCGGTGAAAAGCCCCACATCCGATCGATATCCGTCCATGGAGTTGAAGCCATTTGACTCATATTGTGATAATACCCGATATCCGTCGTTAATGCTTTGGAAACCCAATTCGCAATCGAACGCTGTGATGCCGCACAGCAGAAACGGTCTGTATGGCCAATGATCCAATTGGTCATAAAACCCCCATAGCTTCCACCCGTCACCGCAATCTTAGAGGAGTCGATCGCTGGATATTTTTTCAGCACCTCATCTGTAAATTCCATCAAATCCTGATAATCGACAGTTCCATAGCGATTAACCAGATTCATAAAAGCATTGCCTCTTCCATCAGATCCGCGCGGATTGCAGAAAAAGACAAAATATCCCATCGATGCCCATACCTGCATTTCATGGAAGAACGTTTCCCCATAGACTGTTTTCGGACCTCCATGGATATCTAAAACCGCTGGATAAGTCTGCTTAGGATCATAACCTCGCGGTTCAATGACCCAGCCGTCAATTCGCACTCCATCCGAATCAACAAAACTTAATTTGTTCAGCGGCAGCACTTCCTTTTCCTGCAAGGCAGTGTTGATTGTTGTCAAAACAGCTTCCTTTCCTGCTTTCACTTCATACAGCTCCTGCAATTTCAGCTGACGCATGCCAATAAAAACAAGGCGGTCTTTTTTTACGCTGAAACAATCCGTGCTTCCTTCTTCAAAGGTCAGCTGCTGAAGTGTTCCATTTAGATCCACGGAATAAATATTAGAACAATTGTCAACAGTCAATGTGAGATAAATCCGTTCGTTCTCTGCCGTAAATGAAGTTCCTCCAAACATTTTGGCATCCGATCCCACTGAGCTTCCGATCGACAGATCCTGATCCAAAAAACAGGCGAGCGCTCCGTTATTTAAGTCCAGACGATAAAATTTTGCATTTTCGCTCGACCCCCAGGTCTTATAATCCGTTCCTGTAAAAACCAGCACATCATGCAAAAGAGCCGCATTCCGAACAGCAAGCTTGCCCTCTTCCAGCAAGATCCGTGACTGTCCATCTGCAAGATCAATTTCTACAATTTTAGAAAACTGCGAATTGATGGAATCATACTCCGCTCCAATGACAATGCATTTTTTCTTGTTCTCATGCAGCAGCACCTGCTGAACATCCATCCATTGCGAAGAAAAACGCTGAACCTTTTTGGTCTGAAGATTAAAGAGATATAGCCGTTTTCGAAGCTTATTGATAAAGCCCCGCCCATTAAACCAGTAAGGCAGCTCATCCAAAACTTCATAATCTTTCTCTTCTTCGCGCTCTTTCTTCTTTCGTTCCAATTCCTCAGCACTCAAGCCATCCAAATTGATTTCAGTCAGATCATCCTGTGCCACTACCAATACCGACTCAGCGTCCACCAGCGTCAATGAAACCACATTGAAAGGAAGACTGAACGCCTTAAGGGCTTCTCCGCCATTCAAAGAAAGCCGATAATAAGAAGTCAGCTTCTTTCCTTGCTCGCGTGCCTTTTTTACCGCACCATCCCGATCTGCCGGAAACAACAGAGTCTTATCATCTTCCCACAGAAAACTGCGTTCTTCTTTGGAAGCAGTTAGCGGTCGAACCTGACCGGTAGCAAAATCATAACAAGCCAAGTAATGATGATACGTATTTTGTTCCATTTCGCCTTGGCTGACTGCAAAAACAGCCAGCGTGCCGCTTTCATTCAATTCAACCGAAGACAGATAACGATAATCGCATAAATCTTCAATCAAAATTGGTTTTTTCATACCAATCCCCCCAGTTAGATTTATTTTATTCCAACCGACTCTCTTCTGCAAGTCCTGTTTATGATTTTGAGCCCTGAAAAAAATCCGGTCTTGTTTCTTATCCAAAACCGGATCCTTCCATTTGCAAAACTGCTCATTCAACCCCTTCAGCATAATTCAGCACCGCTTTTTAATTTTTTCGCCCCTGCAGAAGTTCGATCAAAATCGGAACCACAAACAATGTCAGCAAGGTTGCATAAGTCAATCCACCAATGGTTACAATCGCCATTCCCTGCATCATTTCTGAACCACTGCCCATTCCCAAAGCCAGCGTAGTCATGGCCAAAATGGTAGTCAAAGCAGTCATCAGGATCGGACGAAGCCGGGTTTTTCCCGTTTCCAGCAATGCCTGATGTACGGATTCTCCCTTTTTTCGAAGCTGATTGGCATAGTCAATAAATACAATCCCGTTATTTACCACCACACCGCAAAGAATCAAAAATCCCAGCATCGCAATAACACTTAATTCCTGATGGGTCAAAACCAGTGCCAACAATCCCCCAGTAAAGGCCAATGGAATCGTAAACATAACAATCAAAGGCGCCAGCAGACTTTGAAACTGAGCCACCATGATCATATAGATAAAAGCAATAGCCAAGGCAATCATTTGAACTAAGGTTCCTATCGTCTCTAGAATCGTCTGATCCTCGCCCTCTTGTTCAATTTCCACTCCTTTAGGAAGAGCGTCAAGGTCCAGCACTTCTTCCAGCTGCCGCGCCACCAGAGTCACATTGTAGCCTTCTTTGATCGAAGCACTGACCGTCACATAACGCCGTCCATTATCCCGGGTGATGCTTCTCATTCCCTGCCCCTTGCTCAGCTGAGCAATTTCACTTAGCTGAATTTCTGTTTCTTCCTGCTTTGAAGTGCCTTTCAGCAGAAATGATCCCAAATTCTCTTGTGTCAGCTGTTGACCCTCATCCTGCAAAACTAAAACCGGATATTCTTTTCCCTCGATCGACAGCGTCGTGCTGGTTGTTTCCGTCTGAATAGCCTGAACCAGGCTCTGATAGATCTGAGCAACGGTCAGCCCTGCTTTCATCGCTTCATTTTTGTTCACGATGACCCGCAATTCTGCCGTTGGAGATCCGTTTCCATCCTCGATTTCATCGATTCCCTCTAGCTGGTGCAACTGCTGACTGACCTTCTGGGCTGCATTTTGAAGATCATCCAGATCATTTCCCACCAGTCGAATCGAAATCCCGCTGCCTCCTAGGGCGCTCAGATCCATGTTGCTGGTGGAGATCTTAGCTTCTAACGGAAGGTCTTCCAAAGCTTTCAGCATCTGATTTTTCAGTTTGGCCGGATCAGCTGCCTCTTCAGTCAGGATATAAAAAGAGGTCGATGATCCCTGATTTTCCTGCAACAAGGAACTCATTCCGCTTCCGCTGCTGGTAACCCCAATCGTCTTGACTCCTTCAAGATCTCCAATTCGCTCCATCACCTGATCATAAAGACCATGCACCGTTTCTTTTGATGCAGTCTCATCCTGCAGGGTCACATTTAGTGACATCTGCCCGGAATTCATCTCTGGAATCAAAATCATGGGCATTTGGAAAACAGCGACAATCGCCAGACCAAAAAGAAAAGCTACCCCTCCCAAAACAATGCCTTTATGCTGAAGCGACCAGCTTAAGGCTTTTTCATAGATCGACACCAAACGCTGAAAAAAGGAGGCTTTACGATTTTCATTTTTTTTCAGCAGACGGCTGGAAAGCATGGGAACCAGGGTCAATGCAACAATCAAGGAAGCCAACAAACTATATGCAATGGTCAGCCCCATATCCACAAAAAGCTGTCGTGCCAGCCCGCTTGCAAAAACAATCGGCAGAAACACACAGACGGTGGTTAGGGTAGAAGCGATGATTGCTCCTGCCACCTGCCTGGCACCTTCCACTGCTGCCTCGACACGATTGATTCCTTGATTGCGCAAGCGATAGATATTTTCAACAACGACCACTGAGTTATCCACCAGCATGCCCACTCCCAACGCCAGTCCTGAAAGGGAGATCAAATTTAAGGTGACACCGCTGAAATACATCAAAACCAGCGCAAACATCAAACTAATTGGAATACTCAGGCCAATAATCAACGTTGGTTTGCCGTCTTTTAAAAATAGAATCAGCACGATGATCGCCAGAAAAGCTCCATACAGGAAGTTTTCCAGAACAGAGCTGATAATCCGGTCGATATAGATTCCTTGATCCATCAAAGCTGTAAAATGAAGCCCTGGATAGGTATTTTGCAGCGTAACAAAACGTTGCTGAATGGCTTTGCAGACTTCTGCTGTTGAAGCAGTAGAAGTCTTCTGAAAGGAAATCATCACTCCATCATTCCCATTGATCTTTGTATACAGCTCATCCTGGTTATCCAGAATGCTGACCGTCGCTAAATCTTGCAGCCGAACCTCATCTATTCCTTCTGCCGAAAAAACCACAAGATTTTCCAGTTCTTCCAAAGAAGCAAATTCTTCTCCCACCTTTACCAAAAGTGATTGATCATCAGAAGCAATCGTTCCAACTGGCATTGAAAAGTTTTCCGCCATCAGTAAAGAAGCAATTGTAGAAGCCGATAATCCCTCAGAAAGATTCGCCTGTTTGAAAGCTTCCTCACGGGCCTTGGCAATTTCATCCAACCCTTCTTCCAGCTGTTTCTTTGCCGCTTCCAAAGAACTTTTTGATTCATTCAGCACAAGATCGCCTTGGGTCAGCTCATGGCTTGCTATAATTTTTCCCGCTTCCAGCTTTTGTTGCAGCGACGTTAAGTCGCTGACATCAACACCCGCCTGCTGCAGTACGCTAATCGCAGCCTGCTTCACTCCCTCGGCAGTAGTAATTTCAAGTGTCACATTGTTGATTTTGGTTTGTATATCCTCGAGCTGACTGGCAATTTGAGAAAGATCCGCCTTTTCAACAGCCGCCTTCATCATTGTAAACGCCTGAAGCTGCTGCTGATAAAGTGAAATTGAAGCCGCAATCTGCTGCCGAAGGACGATCCCGCTTTGCCCTTCAAGCTGTATCCCGGCCTTTTGAAGCAGCTCACGCTGCTGAGCCTCAAGCTGTGATTCCTGTATGGGAGAGTCCGTCGCCTCAACCACTTCCAAAACAAGCGGCAATCCCTCTGTCAGAGCAGTCAAATTGCTTATCGACGCTTCATAATTGCTTAAAAACTGATCAGCTGCCACGATCAACTCCGGCAATCCATCCTGCTCCTCAAGCATGCCCCACTGTACAAACAGCTGCAGCAGCGGTTCGATCGACTCTTCCAGCTTTGTTTTTGCCATTTCAAATGCATTTTTCTCAGCTTTTCTTTGGGTAATCTGTGACTCCATCGCAATCAGATTTCCCGCTGCCTGCTGCAGCTGAATACTGGTTTGCGCCAGCTGATCTACACTTTCCTCTTGCTTATCCGCCAGCAAAGCTTCGTTTTCCGCTAGTGTTTCAAGCCCTTGATTTACCTCTTTCAGGCTGTTTTGAAGCTCTCGTTCCGTTTCTGCTAATTCTGCATCGACACTTTGTAAAAGCTGATTATTAATGGTTTCTATCTTTTCCTGATCCAGAATGATCTGAACGGTCTGTTCCAGCAGTCCAGTTGTTTCCACTGAAGCAACACCTTTGGTTTTTTCCAATTCAGGAAGAAGTTGGATCTCAACAAAGTCACTCAGTGTCTGCAAATCATCCTGATCACGATCTACCGTAGCCATCATCACGGGCAGCATATTCGGATTGATCGCCAGCAAGGTCGGAGCGGAGCAGGTTTCATCCAAGTAGCCTTCGACCAGGTCGATCTTCGCATTCAGATCGATCATCGCCGTATCCATGTTGGTATCCTCAGCAAACTCAAGTATGATTAAAGACAGGTTATCTCCAGAAATCGAACTCATATTCAGCAAATTCTCTGCCGTGCTGACTGAGGATTCCAACACCCGCGTCAATGAAGTTTCCACTTTCTCTGCGCTCGCTCCTGGATAAGATGTATAAATCACGACATAGGGCAATTCCATTTCCGGAAGCAGATCCGTCGTCGAATTCAAAAAGGAGATCATTCCCAGCAAAAGCACCATGACAACGCCGACGATTACTGTATACGGCTTTTCAACACTGAATTTTGAAAGCATTATTTTTCCCCTTTCTTCCCCTTGCTGCTACCATTTTATTATAGACGGACGCTCACTCCTGTCAAATCTTTTCCTGCATCAAAAAAAGCCCTCTTAAACAAGAAGGCATTTTAAAATTAAAGACTCTGCATGATTGAATTTCAAAATTCTTTTCTTAATCAATCTCGAAGCGTGATATCACCGCTCAATG
Organism: uncultured Erysipelotrichaceae bacterium; assembly: GCA_944327135.1. GTDB lineage: Bacteria > Bacillota_I > Bacilli_A > Erysipelotrichales > Erysipelotrichaceae > CALVGQ01. The sequence continues at coordinate 7,272 of CALVGQ010000054.1, forward strand.
TTTTTAGACTGACCACACAGCTCTCATCTCCAAAAATCAAATAATTCCTTTTAAACTGATACGGTTGGGAAAGGTCAATATCCACATCGCCGCTCAGCGTCTTCAAGGCGCACTGCATCCCTGTACAATCTGGCAAGCATAGTTCTACATCCCCGCTCAACGATTCCAACTTGATCGCTTCGGCTTCTTCACAGCTGATTTCTACATCGCCGCTTTTGGTATTCCCGGAAATATTTTTCGCTGCACCCTGAAACTGCAGATCCCCACTCAAAGAATTCATCTGGATCATTTCAGCATGCTGACAATCCACCTCAATATCACCACTTAAGCTGTTCATTCGAATCATCGTAAAGTCGTTGCCCTGGATTTCAATATCCCCACTGGTGGTCGATAATTCCAATCGACCCCCATCGTGTTTTTGAATCGTAATTTCTCCAGAAACCGTGACCGCCTTCAAATCACCGGAACAATCAACAACCTCAATAGCTCCCGAGGTGCTTTTGCATTCAAGCTGAGCCAATTCGATTCTCTCCAGATCGACCTTTCCGCTAACAGACTGCAATACCGCCGAACCCAGGGTTTGAGGGAGGCTGACCTGCAAAATAAGATTAGCAAAATCAAAATTAAATAACCGATGCGTTCTCCGCTTCACCTCGATCAGCAATTCATCACCATGAATCGTTTCCTCAATCAGATAATTATGAATATTGACCTGGGCTCCACGATCCGACAGGACATATTCGACTTGATCTTTCTGCGAAGGACGCACGATCACATCGGCAGTTAACCCCTGGACACGAACCCGGCGAAATTCAGCTGAATCTTTAGCTTTCTGTTTCTTTTCGCTTCGCTGATGCTGTTCCTGCTTCAATTCCTCGATCAGCTCACGAACATCGCCCAAGGAGGCAGCAATCTCTTCTTCACTGCGCCCTTTCATTTTTCCCTGTTCAAAATGTTCATTAAAATCAGCAAGGATCTCTTCTCTAAAATCGGCGTCACACTCTTCCATCATGCTGTAAATGCTTGCTAAGTATTCTTTTTTGTTCATAATTTCCTCCTCCAGGATCTTTTTATTGATCGAAAATCAGCCAATAACATAGATTCTTATTCCTCTTTTTGTATTCATTTTTTCATTAAAAGAAAGATCAATCTAATCATGATTTTCCGGCTCTTTCAAAAGGGCATCTACCTGAGCAATAAACTCATACCATTCCTTCCTCATCTGACGGTAATACGCGCGCCCCTTTTCACTGATCCTGTAATATTTTCGTGCCGGTCCTCCTGCCGATTCCACCAGATAGGTTTCAAAATAGCCTTCATCTTTCAGGCGTTTCAGAATCAAATAAAGCGTCCCGGTCGCCAGCGTCATCTTTTCTGAGATCGACTCGGTCAATTCATAACCGTATTTGTCTCCCTGACTTAACTGCGCTAATACACACAGTTCCAGAACTCCTTTTTTAAACTGGGTATTCATACCATCACTTCCTTGCCTATACTATAACATTAACTATTATTTAATACAATATACTAAGGATAAAAAGTTTGTAAAAAAAATCAGAATGGTTTATACCATTCCGACCGATTTCGTATTTTCTTTTGCAATCGCAAGGCAGCGAAGCGCTTCTTCCTCGCTCAGTATCGTCTCACCACAAAATTGTCGTCCTTTTTCAGTTACTCCAAAAGGCCGATATCGTATGATCTTATAATAAGCTCTTCCTTGAAGACGTTTGGATACTTCGCGGACCGTTTTTTCATTTTGTTCTGGATAATTGGGCAAGAGTACTGTTCTAACCTCCTGAAGCTTTCCATTTTCTAAAAGCCAATCCAGATTGGCCAAGACAACAGCATTGTCATGACCCGTCAGCTGACGATGAAAATCCTGATCCCAAGCTTTCACATCCAGCATCACCCCAGTTGTCCACTCCATTAACTCTGGATAATCTTGAAAAAGAAAGGCTCCATTGGAATCGATCAGACAGCTCAGTTCCATTTTGTAAACCTCCTGAAACAAGCTTGTTAAAAACGCTGCATGATTCATGCATTCGCCTCCGCTGCAGGTGATCCCCCTAATAAACGGCCTGATTCGTCTAATTTCGTTCAGGCAGTCTTCAACGCTCATCCAAGTAATTTTAGGACTGGCACTATTCGGGCATACTTTCAGACACGTATCACACTGGACACAAACCGACGAATTCCAATAAACGTGATCCTCCTTGATCTGCAAGGCCCCCACTGGACAGGTGGGCACGCAAGCTTTGCAGTGGGTACAGAAATGAATAGTTTCCGGATTATGGCAAAAAGCGCAATGAAACGGACAGGATTGAAAGAAAAAACTCATCCGATTTCCTGGACCATCCACATTGGAAAACGGAATGATCCGATTAACAGGTGCTCTCATCGATTCCAATTTCTCGCCTCCATGCTTGTATAAAATCATGAACCTCTTTTCTAAGCAGCACAATTAGATCTACAAAGAACTGGCCAAAGCCAGTTTCAAAATTTATTCGTGCTCTTCCTCTTGCTTTTTCAAATAAACTTCCCGCGGTTTGGAGCCCTGAGCAGGCCCAATCACTCCACGCTCTTCCAAAATATCGATCATTCGCGCAGCTCGATTGTACCCAATTCCAAAGCGCCGTTGCAGCAAAGAGGTGCTCGCCTTCTGGGCCTCGATGACATAAGCCTTGATTTCATCATACATCGGATCATCCTGCGCACTGATTACTGCTGTTGCTTCATTGTTGTCAACGCCTTCCAGCCGAATAAATGCATCATCATAAAACGGTTGATATTGCCGCGATACAAATTCAGCAATCCGGCGAACTTCATCATCGGTTACATAAACGCCTTGCAAACGGATCGCACATGGCTCGCCTATCGGAAGATAAAGCATATCTCCATTTCCAAGCAGGCGTTCTGCTCCGACGGTATCCAAAATCGTTCGCGAATCAATTCCACTGGAAACACTGAATGAAATTCGGGAAGGAATATTGGCTTTAATAATGCCTGTGATGACATCCGTACTTGGCCGCTGCGTCGCAACGATCAGATGAATTCCCGCTGCCCGGGCCAGCTGGGTAATTCGCTGAATACTCATCTCCACTTCTTTTCCGGCCACCATCATCAAATCCGCCAGCTCATCAATGATCACAACTATATAAGGCATCTTTTGCAGCCCTGCTTCGCCTTCTTTTTCAACCTTCTCATTGTAGGAGGAAATATTACGAACCCCAGTTTTAGAAAAAATCTCAAACCGATTTTCCATCATTTCCACGATCACCTTTAATGCCCGGCTGGCTTCATTGGCGTCTGAGATGACCGGTCCAATCAGATGAGGGATTCCATGATAGGGAGTAAATTCTACCTTTTTAGGGTCAACCAGCAGCAGCTTTACCTCATCTGGACGAGTACGAAGAATAAATGAAGTAATGATGGTGTTCATGCAAACTGACTTTCCTGATCCTGTTGCCCCGGCAATTAAAAGATGCGGCATCTTATCCAATTCACAATATACACAACGCCCCATCAAATCTTTTCCCAGCACAAAAACCATCTTTTTATCTTTTTTCTCTGGCGGGAAACCTTTCATCAGTTCCATCATCTTCACCATCGTCGTTTCGACATTTGGAACCTCGATTCCTACCGCATTACGCCCAGGAATTGGTGCCTCGATGCGGATATCGCGGGCAGCCAATTCCATCTTGATATTATCAGATATATTCATGATCCGGCTGACCTTCACGTTGGAATCCGGGCGTATTTCAAATTTTGTCACTGCCGGCCCGATATGCGTGGCCACCAGCGTTGCCGTGATTCCAAAATTCTGTAAAATCTCGATCAGCCGTTTTCCTTTGGCCTGCGCAGCTGCCGCATTGGCATTGCTGCGGCTTTTAGTCGCTAAAGCATCCAGCAGCGTCAGCGGCGGCAGATGATAAACTGCTCCAGGCTGAAAGACCGGAATCGGCTTTTGCGCCAATTCATCCTCTTTCTTGCTCGTTTCTGAAGGTATTTCTGTCAAAGAGATGCCCCCAGCAGAAGTAATCGGAGTCTCTGTCTTGTCTTTTTCCCCCGTTTCCGGTTCGTTTTCATCCGGGGTCAAAAAAATAGATTTTTTTTCATCCAAAGTTACTCGGCCAAGAAATTTAGCCGGCTGTTTCGGATGCAGCTCTTCTTGAAAAAATTCAGTTTCTTCCGGCTTCTTTTCTTCCTTCTCTCGTTTCCCCAGTGAAAAATCGGAAAAAAAGCGTTCAAACATGGTTTTTATTTTCAGCAGCAGCGACTTTTGAATCAGCAGCAAAGCCGAAAGCAGCAGCAGCCCGATCACAAATACCCAAGTTCCGCTGCGATCAATCAGCAA
>CALVGQ010000055.1 GCA_944327135.1 uncultured Erysipelotrichaceae bacterium
TGACGGTAGAGGAGGCTCTGGAGTTTTTCAATTCCATTCCTAAGATCAAAAGCAAGCTTCAGACTTTGCATGATGTCGGCTTGGATTATATCAAGCTGGGACAGTCATCGACGACGCTTTCCGGCGGGGAAGCACAGCGAGTCAAGCTGGCCAGTGAGCTGCAGAAAAAGGCTACTGGGAAAACGGTCTTTATTTTGGATGAACCGACTACCGGACTGCATACTCATGATGTAAAAAAATTGCTTGCGGTTCTAAGCAGAATTGTCGATAATGGAGATACAGTATTGGTGATCGAACACAATCTGGATGTGATCAAGTGTGCCGACTGGATCATTGATATGGGACCGGAAGGCGGCGATGGCGGAGGTACCGTGGTCGTTACAGGAACACCGGAAAAGGTAGCGGAATGCGAGGCCAGCTATACCGGGCAGTATCTGAAGAAAATACTGAAGAAAGGATGAAGCTATGAAGGAAGACATCGGTAAAGTCAAAATTCGAGCCGTCAAGGATTATTTTGAATATCACCAGCTGACCGGCAATGATGAGTCACTGGAACGTTGGGTCATTGTTCCGGATGTCAATCGGCCTGGTCTGGAGCTGGCAGGATATTACAAATATACTGAGCCGCGGCGGATCGTCATCATTGGAGAGAAGGAATGCTCCTACATTGATACGTTGCCAGAGGAAATCCAGCGGGAACGCTTTGATAAAATCACCGATGGGTATACGCCTTGCATCATCATTGCCCATGGCCAAAAATGTCCGGCTTTGCTGGAAGAGGTGGCGCGCTACCGTAATTTTCCGATTTTTGAAACAGAAGTGCCGACCTATCGGGTCATGACCGATCTGGTGACTTTTCTGGATGCACAAATGGCTCCGACCGATACGATCCATGGCGTGCTGATCAGTGTTTACGGAAAAGGAGTGCTGATCATGGGAGAAAGCGGAATGGGAAAAAGTGAAATCGCTTTGGAACTGATCCGTAAAGGACATATTTTGGTTGCTGATGATCGGGTGGATGTTTCTCGGGTGCATAACACTTTGATTGGCAGAGCACCGGAGCTGCTGGAAGGAATGCTGGAAATTCGAGGAATTGGAATTATCGATGTAGCGAAGATGTTTGGCGGAAGCTCTCTTTTAAATGAGGATCAGATCGAGCTGGTCATTCAGCTGGAGAAATTTGATGAGAATACGGAGTATGCGCGTGTGGGAAACGAGGAACAGAAATTTATGGATATCCTCGATATCGAGGTGCCGATGATCGTGCTTCCGGTGAAAGAAGGACGAAACATGGCGATCTTGGTCGAAGCTGCAGTAACGAATTTCCAATTGAAGGAACGCGGCTTTGACAGCGCAAAGGAATTTGAACGGCGGGTTTACCGTTTCATTGAGAAACAAAATGAGGAAAACAAGAAAGAGGGTTAACGCATGAGTTTTTTTCCAGACAGCAAAACTTTTATTGCTTTAGGACCGGTATCGATCAAATGGTATGCGGTTCTGATTATGAGCGGAGCAGTTTTGTGCTGTATCTTTTCCTGGCGGGAGCTGAAGAAAAACGGATATTCGATCGACATGATCGAAGATCTGTTTACCGGCTGTCTTTTGCTGGGAATTATCGGGGCTAGACTGTGGTTTTGTGCCTTTTATAATCTGAGCTTTTATCTGGCGAATCCATTAGAAATTTTGAAAGTGTATGAGGGTGGCCTGGCAATCCAAGGCGGTCTGCTTGCTGGGGCAGGCTATGCATCTTTTTACTGCTATAAGCATAAGATCAATTTTTTGCGCGGAGCGGATTGCATTTTGCCTAATGTATTGCTTGCGCAGGCAATCGGACGCTGGGGCAATTTTGTGAATCAGGAAGCGTTTGGCGGTGTCGTTTCAAAGAGTTTTTATCGCTATTTTCCTGCTTTCATCAGGGATCGGATGTGGATCGACGGTGCTTATCGAGAGCCGACCTTTCTGTATGAAAGTGCTGGAGATCTGATTGGCTGGTTTTTGATCTGGGGAATTTATCGGCGCAACTCTTCGCGCAAGCGTGGAGATCTGGCTTTTGCCTATCTTTTGTGGTATGGGCTGGTTCGCTTCTTTGTTGAAGGGCGGCGGACGGACAGCCTGATGTTTGGCCCGCTGCGGATGGCCCAGGTGGTTTCTTTAGTTTTCATGGCAATTGGGCTGCTGGGGATTCTCGGCATCTTCAGAAAAAAAGAAAAAAAGAAACCGGTCATCCTGTTTGATCTGGATGGAACGCTGCTGGATACGGAGCCGGCAATTTTGGAAAGCTATCGTCGGTTGTTTGCGAAATATCGGACGGAAGCGGAATTTGATCGGAAGAAGCAGCTGGAGGTCCTGGGCCCGGCCTTACGGGAAATGTTTCCTAAATTTTTCCCAGATCAGGATGTGGATAAGCTGATCGAGGAATACCGCCAGATCAATCATGAAATTCATCCGGAATTTGTAAAACCGATGAAGCATGTAAAAGAGCTGATTGAGGAGCTGAAAAAAGAGGGATATAAACTGGGAATCGTTTCTACCAAAAAACAAGATACTGTACGTTATGGCTTGTCTTTGTTCGGAATGGAAGAAGCCTTTGATGTCATTCTGGGAGAAGGCGATGTGGAAAAGGGAAAGCCGGCACCGGATGGAATTTTCCAGGCTTGCCGATGCTTGAATGAAGGCCATGACAATTGTATCTATGTAGGCGACAGTGTGACCGATATCGAAGCGGCGAAAAATGCCGGGGTCTATTCGATTGGCTATTTGTTTAATCCAGAACGCCGGGAAAAACTGATCCAGGCAAAACCGAACCGGATCATCGAGGATCTGGCCGAAATCAAAGAAATCATAAAGGAGGACCATCCATGGACAAGCAATATGATGTAATCATTTTGGGCGCTGGACCGGCTGGGATGACTGCAGCTGTGTATGCGTCACGAGCCGGGCTGAAGACAGCAATGCTGGAAAAGGCAGCGCCGGGCGGCAAGATGATCAAAACCTACGAGATTCAAAACTGGCCAGGAATCAAAGAAATCGGCGGAGCGGACCTGGCGTATCAGATGTTTGAGCACAGCACTCATTTCGGGGCCGAGTATTTGTATGGCGATGTGACAGCGATCAGCGAAGAAAACGGGGAAAAAGTGGTGCAGTGTGCAGATGGGACATGTTATCGGGCAGCGGCGCTCATCATTGCAACCGGCACTCAGGAACGGCTTTTGAATATTCCAGGAGAAAAGGAATATACGGGCAAGGGGGTTTCTTATTGTGCCGTGTGCGACGGTTCCTTTTTTAAGGGAGAGCCGGTGACGGTGATTGGCGGCGGCAACAGTGCGTTGGAGGAAAGCCTGTATTTGACACAGTTTGCTAGTCGGGTGTATATCGTGATCCGCCGCGATGTCTTCCGGGCTGAACCGATCATTCAGAAACAAATTGAAGAAAATCCGAAAATTCATCTGATCAAAAAACATATTCCGAAGGAAATCCTGGCTGAAGAAGGGCGTGTGAGCGCTATCGTACTGGAAGAGGTCGAAACCCATCAGACGATGACGCTGGAAACCAAAGCGGTTTTCCCGTATATCGGGGCGGTTCCTTGTACTCAGTTTGTTAAGACGCTGCCCATTTTAGACGCTTCCGGTTATGTGATCGTTAATGAGCAAATGGAGACAGCAGTGCCGGGAATCTTTGGCGCAGGCGATGTGACGGTCAAGCCTTTGCGGCAGGTCGTCACAGCAGCCAATGACGGAGCCATTGCCGCTCAGCGGGCTTTCCATTGGATCAAAGGATAGGAGGGAATCGATTGAAACGGGAAATTACATTTGCCTCAACTTTTGAGGGACAGCTGCATCTGGAAGACGGCAGCACGATATCGATTGGCCGAGAGGCTGGAATGGCGCAGCCTTATGATCTGCTTTTTGGTGCCTTGGCTTCGTGTTTGTATGCCACTTTTCTTTCAATCTTGGAAAAGAAAAGAATCACGATTGGCGGATGCCGGATCGTGGTCGATGGCGAGAAAAGGACCGATCCGCCTACGACGCTGAAAACGGTGCATCTGAGCGTGACCGTGACAGGAAGCGAACGGAAGGAAGCTGTGGAAAAATCGTTTGCTTTGGCGACAAAGTATTGTTCGGTCTATCAGACGATCAGTCAGGTTGCCAAGATGAGCTGGGAATTGAATTTTGAATGATGAAGGCTGGGGAACACAACCGTTTCCCGGCCTTTTTGCTGTCAGGGGTCAGAAAGCATGATATAATGGAGACGGAAAATAAGTTTGCTTGAATCAAACGTTGTTCATCAATAAGAGGAGAGATAAAATGAAAGCGGTCATGGTCATGTTTGACACCTTGTCGCGGCGGTATTTGTCAACTTATGGCAATCACTGGGTACCGACACCGAATTTTAAGCGATTGGAAGAACGAAGCATTGTGTTTGACGATTTTCATTGCGGCAGTTTGCCTTGTATGCCAGCTCGCCGGGAGCTGCATACCGGCCGGCTTAATTTTCTGCATCGCAGTTGGGGACCGCTGGAACCATTTGACTGCTCGGCGATGGAGATCTTAAAAAATCAGGGAGTTTATACGCATATCGTGACCGATCACAGTCATTATTGGGAAGATGGCGGAGCGACCTATCTGACACGTTATCATACCTGGGAAGGATTTCGTGGTCAGGAAGGGGATCGCTGGATGCCGATTCTGGCAAAGGAGGAGCTGGGGATTCCTAAATTGCTGAAAAGCTCAAAGCAGACGGTTTCTTTATATCATAATTATGCCAACCGGCAGCAGCAAACGCGTGAAGAGCAGATGTCTACGGTGCAGACATTTGATGCCGGGATCCGCTTTTTGGATCATTATCATGCACGCGAAGATTGGTTTCTTCAAATCGAAGGGTTTGATCCGCACGAGCCTTTTGTTGTTCCAGAACGCTTTTTGAAACAAATACAGGATGAGTATCATGGGGATTATTTTGATTGGCCGGCGTATCGTCAGGTCAGTGAGACCCGTGAAGAATGCGCGCATCTGGTTAAGCGTTACGGAGCTTTGATTGCCATGTGTGATGAACAGCTGGGACGAGTCTTGGATGCTTTTGACCGGTATGAGTTATGGAAGGATACGATGCTGATCGTGGCCACGGACCATGGTTTTTTGATGGGAGAGCATGATTGGTGGGGGAAAAACGTACAGCCGCCGTATCGTGAAGTGACGCATCTTCCATTCTATCTTTATCATCCAGAGCTTGCCGCGCGGCGAACCGATCTTCTGGCTCAAACGATCGATATCGCCCCAACGCTGCTGGAGGCGTTTGGCTGTACGATTCCAAAAACAATGCAGGGGCATTCGCTGCTTGCGGCATTAAAGAGCGATCGGCCGATCCGGGAAGCGGTATTATATGGAGTGTTTGGCGGCCATGTATGTGTGGAAAATCGGGATGCCGTGTATATGCGTGCTTCTGTATCGAAAGAGAATGGACCGTTGTTTGAATATACTCTTATGCCGACCCATATGCGTGGTTTCTTTGATCAGGAATGCCTAAAACAAGCCGAGCTGATTGATTCCTTCCGCTTTACCGAGGGCATGCCGGTCTTAAAAGTGCCTGGAAAAGCGGTAGCGGATTCCTATGCGTTTGGACATCTTTTGTTTGATTTAAAACAGGATGAAAAGCAGGAGCATCCGATTCATGATGCGGCTTTGGAACAGAAAATGATAGCTTTGCTGCTTCAGGGAATGAAAGAAAGCGAAGCGGATGAAGCGCAATATATTCGGCTAGGGCTCAATAAAAGAAACTAAGAGGAGCATAACAGGGATGAATAGAGATCCCTGTTTCTTTTTTTTAGAAAAAAAAGTATAATGAAATCGCCTTTGAGGAGAAGCAGATGAATCAGAAGTATAGAAATTGTTTATTAAAAGTATGTACCTTTGAAATAATATGGAAGCTTTTCCTTTTTATGCTGGTTCTTCCGATGCTGGGACGAATCTATCGACTGGTGGTCCATCATACGGTATTTAATCAGGACATTCTCGTTCAGCTGCTTACGTTTCGCGGGATTGCCGTAATGACCTTTGTGCTGCTGCTGTTAGGTGCTTTAGTTTTTTATGAGCTTAGCGTATTGATCCAGATCATTGCCTGTGCTCATGAAGATCATGAAGTTTCCTTGGCTACGATCATGAAGCAATCTCTGGTATTTCCATCTCTATTGAGAACGGTTAGCTTGCCGATCTGCTTGATCTATTTTCTGCTGTTTTTGCCATTTGTTCATGTAGGATACCTCAATTCGGTGATTCCGCAGTTAGCTATCCCTTCTTTCATTACCCAGGAATATATGTTGACCTGGAATGGCCGGCTGATGCTTTTGCTGCTGGAGGGAACCTTAAAAGGGCTGGCGATGATGCTTTTATTTGTGCCGCTATTAATGGTTTTGAAGCAGGAAAGCTGGGGCAAAGCGCTGCGCGATAACTTCCGGCTGTGGAAGAAACTGGATCGGATTGATCATCTGCGAATTTTGATCGGTACGGGAATGTGGATCATGATGGAGCGGATTCTGGCTTTTTTGATGCCGGATGGATTGCTGGTCAACGAGGACTTTAATCGCTTCTTTTTAAAAAATATGATGACTTCTGGAGCGTTTCGCAGTTCACTTTTGCAGTATATCGTGGTGACATTTATTTTGCTGGGCGCTTCTGTTTTGATGATCCAATGGCTGCTGACGCTGGCCATTCCTCAGGAGGAAGGGCTAAAGGTCCTGGTTTTAGAGAATGAAGAAAGTCGTGTCGATGAAAAAGTAGAGAAGATCAAAGAAATTGGGTTTAAGGCAGGAGAAATGACCATTCGATGGAAACGAAATTTTGCTTGGGCACGGAAGCATCCTAAAGGAACCAAGCTGCTGCTGGCAGGGTTTTGGATCCTTTTGATTTTGATTTTGATTCCAGATTTTATTTATCTTTCTGCGCCGATACTAATTGTCGCCGGGACATTGTATTTCGTTAGTGCTTTGGTGGATTTTTTGGTTCCTGAGGAGGGAACTTCCTGGCTTGGTGCTTTGCATGCCGGAATGACCGTTTATCGCAATCGGGTTAATCAGCTTTTAGATCATTGGTCTTTTCATCGCCGTCATCCCAAATGGGTCAAAGCTGCGATTTTGGCGCTGACCTGTTTTTTTGCAAGTATTTATTTTCAGGAGATACCACGGCTGCATGCCCCCTGGGTCATTGGGCATCGGGGGTCCAACATTGGACCGGAAAATTCGATCGAAAGCGTTCTTGCGGCAGCGGCAGCGGGTGCAGATTATGCGGAGATCGATATCCAATTGACACGGGATCAGGTGCCGGTCGTACTTCATGATTCACAGCTGACGCGGTTGGCTGGGAAAAATCTATCCGTAAGTGAATTAACCGTTGAAGAATTAAAGGCCATCTCGCTTACTTCCCGCGGACAGGCTTATACGGTCGTTTCTTTGGAAGAAATGATTGAAGCTGTAAAGGAAAAAACGGATACAATGGGCCTGATGATCGAGCTGAAGCCAGCGCGCGGCAATACGGAAGCGATGGTCAGAAAGGTCATTGAAGTCATCGAAAAGGCTGATTTTGAAAGCCGTTGTACGTTTATGTCACTGGATTATAGTGCGGTTTCTTTATTAAAGGAATTTCGCCCTTCTTGGTGGGTGGGTTATTGTGTTTATGGCTCACTGGGAGAACTGGATGAAAAAATTCTGGATCTGAAGTTTGATTTTCTGGCCATTGAAGAACGTCTGGCTTCCGTCAGCTTTCTGGAAAAAGCGGGCCATAACTGGATCCCGGTTTATGTTTGGACGGTGGATGATTCGAAAGCCATGCGCCAGTATCTGAATCGGGGAGTGAGCGGGATCATTACCAATCTTCCAGACGCTGCCCGCGAGGAAGTGGATTATTTCCGTAAAACGCATTACTACTATTATCATTTCGACGAGCCTGGCCATCCTGCCGGCAGTGAGTAAAAAAGCGCTTGTGTCCCGCGCGCCAAGGGGCGAGATTCGCTTTCTTTGGCCGTTTTAAGCAGGCGCTTTTTCTAGTTCGGACGCTTTTTCTAACAAAGAAGTACGCTATAATAAAAAAAAGAGGGAAAAATAATGAAAAAACGAGGAAGGATCATTCTGGCTTTGACGCTTCTTTGCGGCTGCGCGGGGTCGCCTGCTTCCAATCCGACGTCATCTTCAAAGGCGGATTTCAATACAGCTTTGCCGGAAGAAACACAGGACGAACAAACGGCTTCAAAATGGAATGAAAAAACGTTTTTTATCGAAAAGAATTATTTGAATGTGGTCGGCCAACGATATGCCTCTGGCTATTACAAGTATTATTACGGAGATCTTGCGGTGGAAGAAATTGACGGCGGATTAAGGCTTAGCCACTTTCTTATATCAAAAACGAAGAAAGAAAAACGGCGTATCTCAGCATGGACGTTGTTGCCGATGAAGAAGGAAATCTTGTTTGGAGCGGTCATTTGCGCTCTTTGCCGCAAAGCGAATCGGTGCAGGAATTTGATTATCCGATCACGTTCGATTTGGAAAAAAGGCAGCTGCTGGATAACGAGGAAGGATCCCCGACGCTTGGAAAGCCGATGAATTTAATCGGAGTTTTGAACGATCGAGCGATCAATCAATGTATTTTGATTCGTAATTCGGTAGTATCAATGCTTCAGCCGCTAAAGGAATTTCAAAAATAGCGTGAGCTTGTTTTAAACGGGCAGAGCATCAATGAATTTTTGGATGCTGAAGAACTTCAAAATCCTTTTGATTATATAGACTTTCAAAAAAATGCCGGACCGATAGATGTTCGTTACATGCGGCGATTTTGCTTCAACGTCGATCGAAACATGTTTTTTGACGCGGAGCAGCTCGATCGCTTGCAGCGAACGTTGGCGATCATTCCGTCAATCACGAACGGCTTTTCTTCCGCAGAGGAGATCGATTGGGCTTCGCTTATGACGAGGATCATTGAAATTACCCCGACCGAATACGACTGTGAAGTGATGTATTGTTATGATGAAGAGGGGAATAGCTTGATTCTTGATTACAAAAATCTTGAAGGCTATTCGTCGATCAGCTATCCGGAAACGCTGAATGAAACCGTTTCTCGATTGGGCGGAAAGGAGAATGCGTTTTCGATTCGCCAAAGCGGTCTGTTGGAAAACGGTGTATACGCGGATTCAAGGACGCAGCAGTATTTGTATTCCAGTCCCGATGGCGAGTGGATGCCGATCAATTCAGGCGTGGTTGTGCTGGATCAAAAGAAGGATGGCGATCGACTGACGCTGACGATCGTGAAATATCAACCGCAGTGGAACCAATCCGACATATTTGTCGAGGGTCATTTGATTGGCAATGTGAACCAAGATCGAAGTTTGAACAATCAAACGATCATCGATTATGTTTACGATCATTTGGACGAATTCCCGCACTGGCAGCTGGTTTTAAAGGACAACGGCGACGATCGTTTCTATCAGCTGATCTCGATGAAAAAAGCGCAATAGCCGTCAAATCCGTTTTGATCCCGATCCGCAAACAAGCGTTGGATCAAGTTATAAGAAAAAAAGGATCCTTAGCCAGGATCTTTTTTTGTCTCTGGCAAAATTTGTTTCTCGTCGTAAGATCCTGTCAAAAAGTTTCTGCAGAAAAAGGGTCGCTTCGATTGTGAACCACCCGGGCGTGTGGTAGAATACCAGTGAGGTGAACGCCATGAAAAATCGTGTTGTTTTGGTTAGCGGTATGTCCGGAGCGGGCAAGACCAGTGCGACCAGCGTTTTGGAAGATATGGGATATCATTGCATTGATCAGTTTCCGGTTCAGCTTCTGAGTCTTTTGGTAGACATGATCGAAAGCAGCACTGACCCGCGTTATCAGGTTTTGGCGCTTTCGACTTCGGCCAAAGATTTTCCGGAATTTATCCAGGCCTTTGGCGGGGCAGATATGGATGTGCGGGTCTTGTTTCTGGATGCGAGCAATGAAGAGCTGCTGCATCGGTATAAATCCACACGCCGTACGCATCCGCTGCTGATCAGCAACGTTGCGAATACGTTGGAGGAAGCCATTTCGATTGAGCGTCAGATGTTTCAAAATTATAAGGATAATGCCTCGCTGCTTTTAGATACGACATTTTTGAAAAGCAATGAATTGAAAGGTAAAATTGAGCGTTATTTCAATTTGAAAAATAAACCAACCTTTTCGATCAGCTTTATCTCTTTTGGATACAAGCATGGGGTTCCGCTGGATGCCGATCTGATGATCGATGTTCGTTTTCTGCCAAACCCGTATTGGGAAATTGAATTGCGTCCTTATTCGGGGGATGATGCGTGTGTTTATGATTATGTCATGGAAAAACCGGAAACTCAGGAATTTATCAAGCGTCTTTTAGAATTTTTGGATTACGGCTTTGAGCAGTATGTCAAGGAAGGAAAAAATCATTTCACGGTGGCGATTGGCTGTACCGGCGGACAGCATCGATCGGTGACCATTGCGAATTATTTGTATGACCATTACAGCAAGCAATACAACTGTTTCAAAGAACATCGGGATAAAACGGAGCTTGTCCATGACTGAGAAGAAAAAAGTCGTGGTGATTGGCGGCGGACACGGGCAGTCGGCCATCTTAAGAGGAATCAAGACGATTGAGAATATCGAGATTACGGCAATCGTTACCGTTGCGGACGATGGGGGAAGTACCGGAAGGCTGCGGCGTCATTTCCATATTCCGGCGATGGGCGATATCCGCAATGTTTTGATTTCACTGGCGGAGTCAGAAACCCTGCTGTCGACGTTGATGGAGTACCGCTTTGAAAGTACTCAGGAAGAAGATCAGGACGTGATGGGACATAATCTGGGGAATTTGATCTTGACAGCGATGACCCAAGCCAGCGGCAGCTTTATGGAAAGCGTGACCACGCTAAGCAAGGTCTTGAATGTACGCGGCCGGATCATTCCCGCATCCTCCCAGGTGATTACATTGTTTGCGGAAATGGAAGATGGAACGATCGTACGCGGCGAATCCAATATTCCCGATATCAACAACCGCATCCGGCGGGTATTTTATGAAGAAACGGTGACGGCGATGCCGGCAGCGGTGGAAGCAATCATGACGGCAGATATCATTGTCTATGGGATTGGCAGCGTGTATACCAGCATTTTGCCGAATTTGATCATTCCGGCCATCCAGCAGGCCATTCATCAAAGTCCGGCTAAGGTCGTTTATTTCTGCAATGCGATGACCCAGCCTGGGGAAACCGATGGCTATTCGATGGAGGACCATGTTCAGGCGTTTTTTGATCATGGCTCCCGTATCGATCTGGTGGTTTATGCGAAGAACCAGATTCCTGAAGAAGCTAAGGAAAAATACTGGCAGGAGGGAAGCATTCCGGTGATGATCCGGAAGCAGGAGCATCCTTATGCCATTGAGCAATACGATTTGCTGGATTTTGATGAGAATTTGATCCGGCATAATTCCATGAAAATTAAACGATGCTTTGAAAGCATCTTGAAAAGGATTTGAGATCATGTCTTTTACAACGGAAGTGAAAAAAGAAGCAGCTTCCAATGAATTGAAAGAATGCTGCAAAAAAGCGGAGCTGTCTGCCTTGATCCAGCTTTGTTCGACCTTGTCGATTAGCTCAGGCGGAATGATCCTGGTGGTGAAAACAGAGAATGCGACGATTGCCAAACGAATCTGGACGATGCTGAAAGAGGAGTTTCAGGTGGAATGTGATCTTTCGGTCATCAAGAAAATGAATCTGAAGAAAAACAATGTTTATCAGATTCGTATCCTGCAGCAATGCCGGGAGATCCTGGATGAACTGGGAATTTTGACGGATCGGGGGCTGCAGCATCATCCGGCTTATCGGCTGATCCAGAAAGACTGCTGTGCCCGCGCCTATCTGGCCGGTGCCTTTATGGCCATGGGATCGGTGAATGCACCTACTAAGTCCAGCTATCATCTGGAAATCGCGGCCAATGAGCTGGATCATGCCCAGTTTATTCAGAAACTGATGCTACGGTTCGATCTGCCGGCAAAGATCATTGCCCGCCGGCATCAGGAAGTGGTGTATTTAAAAGCGGCAGACAAAATTGCGGATTTTCTTCGCTGCATTGGCGCCCATGAAAGTCTGATGAAGTTTGAGGACGTTCGAATCACCCGGGATTTCAGAAACAATTTTACCCGTTTGGATAATTGCGAGGTGGCCAATGAAATGAAAAGTCAGGAAGCCGCACAAAAACAAATTCAGGATATCGAGCGTCTAAAAAATGCCCGGTTGTTCGATCATCTTGATGAGAAGCTGCATGAGGTGGCACTGCTGCGTTTGAGCTTTCCGGAGGCTAGTTTGAATGAGCTGTGCACAGAGTATTATCGTAAGACCGGAAAAGAGATCAGTAAGTCCGGGATGAAGCATCGATTTAAGAAAATTCAGGAAATGGCAGCGCGGATCGCAAAGCGTGACTAGTTTTCAAGGAATCGTGCTAAAATAAACTTTAAGAAAGGAATACCAAGTGATGAATAACTGGAGAGGCTTAATCACATTTCTGCTGGGATGTGCGATAATTTATCTGTTCTGGCCGTTTCTTGTCTGGATGATCCTTTTGATAGCGGTCATGGTCGGGTTCTGGGCATTTCGTTTCTGGTGGATGGTACATAAGACCAAGCAGCAGCTGAATGAGCAGGAATATCATCAGGAAGCTGCAGAAGAAGCGGATAACGATTATCCAAGGTGGAGCAGCGAATCCCAAAACAGCGACATCATCGATGCGGAATATACGGAAAGAAGGATCGATGATGAACAGCGCTGAGTTGGACTTTGATCCTGTTACGGAAGACGATATTTGCGATATTGAGCATTATCTTTCGCTGTGTCAGTACGAGGAAAGCAATCATAATCTGATCAATATGTTTTTGTGGATGGAATGGTATCCGCTGTTCAAGGTGAAGACCGAGCGGTACTATCTTTTGTTGGGGATCCATGAGGGACAGCTGTTTATTTATATGCCGCTTTGCAGGGAAGAAGATTTTGATGAAGCGATCTTAAAGGCAAAGGAAATTTTTGATTGGCATGGGGTTCCCTTTGTGCTAAGCTGCTTTACTTCCAGGATGATGGATCATGTGCTGAAGCTGTTTCCGGAATACTCGGCCTGTCCAGCACCGGAAAGCTTTGACTATGTGTATTTGACGGAAAAGCTGATTAGTTTCAGCGGGAAAAAACTGCAGAAAAAACGGAACCATCTGAATGCGTTTTATGCTGAATATCAGGACCGATATGAATATGAAAGCCTGAATGAAGAAAATGTCAAAGAATGTTTGGCGTTTTTGGAAGAATGGAAGAAGGACGTCACGGAAGATGATTTTTTTGAATACGAACGGCGCGGCGTCAGACGGTTGCTTCAGCGTTATGCAGTTTTTCATTACCGAGGCGGTCTGATCCGGATCGATGGAAAGGTAAAAGCCTTTGCGATTGGCTCGTTGCTTTCAGAACGAATGTGTCAGGAAAATGTGGAAAAAGCGGATGATCGGATCCGCGGATTGTATCAGGCAATCATGCGGGAAATGCTGATGCATGAGTTCAAGGATACGCTGTATTGCAACCGTGAGGATGATATGGGAAGAGAAAACTTGCGGCAGGCCAAACGGGCTTATGCGCCGGTGATGATGATTGAAAAATTCAAGCTATGCAAGGGGTGAGGGTGGATGATCAGCAAAGCAAGCGGATTGGATAAGCAGGAAGTCTATCGGATGTGGAAGACGATTTTTGCGGATGACGATGGCGGATATACGGATTTTTATTTTAAAACGTATTATCGCAATCAGGAAACGTTTGTCAAGAAAATTCAGGATGAGGTCGTAGGCTGCTTGAGCAAGCACCCGCATGCAATCATGCTGCATGGAAGGATGCTCAGATGTTCGATGATTGTAGGGGTGGCTGTTAAACCGCAATGGCGCGGCCGGGGATTTATGCGGGAATTGATGGAAACGGCTCTGGATGAAGCAGATCATCAGGAACTGATTACGATGATTCAGGCCTATCAGCCTTCTTTGTATGAACCTTTCGGATTTGAAACCGTGTATAGGCGAAGAAACTGGACGATTCGCCGGACCGAGGTGCGCCGGATTCGCCCGGATGTGACAACCTTATTGTTTCCGAAAGATTGTTTGAAATTATATGGTCAGTTTGTTTCTCGATTCAATGGGTATGTGATTCGGGATTTGAATTATTTTGAAACCCTGATGAAGGAAGTTGAGGCTGAAAACGGAAAGATGATCGCTTATTATCATGAAAGACAGATCGAAGGCTATGCGGCGCTGTATCTTGAAAATGGGCGAATCGTGATCCGGGAATGTTTGTATCTGCACAGTACGGCTTTGCTGCATATGGTCAATTATGCGCTAAGTCTGAAGCCGGAGATTACGCTGCAGGTCAGTGGGTCTGAGAATCTGAGCCGGATCTTTCCTTACTCCACGTATGAAGAAGTGGGATATACGATGGTACGGCTGAATAATCCGGAATTGTTTAATCGGCTTTATAACAGCCAGGTCACTACGGCGAAGGAAGCCATGATGCTTTTGGATAAGCCGCTTTATATGCATGAGAACAGGTAGGGTGAAAAAATGAAAAGAGAGGAATCGATTCGAATTCTGAAGTTATGCGGCTGGATGATGCTGGTGAATGGGATCAGTGCCGGACTGATGAAGATCGTTCCGGTGTATGGTATGAATACGTTGGTTAGTGCTCTTCCATATGGTTTTCTGTTATGTGAGTTTTTAAATGAAAAGCCACGAAAAGGAATGCTGGGGACGGTGGTGCTGCTTTCTTCGCTGATCGTGCTGCCATTTTCTGGAAGATTGTTTGGAACACTGCTTTTGGCTGCCTTTTGTGCTGAGGTGTTCTATTCTTTTGTTCAGCGAAAAAAAAGCGAGCAGAAAAGCAAGGTGGCCTTGATTACGACCTTTAATACACTGCTTTATCCGCTTCTGCTGTTATGGGAGCTGTTGGCGACACAAGGGGAATCGACCATGATGATGACTGATTTTACAGTTTCTCTTTTGATTTTTGTAGCAACGCACAGCTTAGGTTTTGTGGGCGTACGCATGTCATTAAAAGAGAAAGCGGAGATCATGTAAAAAGAGGAGGAAGGATACATGATTCAGGAGCTTGAATTGAAATCTTCACGGGGAACCGACATTCCTTGTACAATCACGGTGCCGTCGTGTCAGGGAAAGATGCCGCTGGTTTTGATGGCGCACGGATTTTGTGCGACCCGGCATGAAAATGGAACGTTTGTCAAGCTGGCTGAAAAATTAAATGCTGCAGGAATTGCCACGATTCGCTGTGATTTTCCAGGCTGCAATGATTCAAAGGAAGATCACCTTTTTAACAATCTCGAAAACAACATGGACAACCTGGATACGCTTTTGAAAGCGATGAAGGAGCGGTTTGATATCGATGAAACACGGATTGCAGCGGTAGGTTACAGCATGGGCGGAAAAGTTGTGCTGCATTATACCCAACGGCATCCGGAAATTCGAACGCTTGCGCTATGGGCTCCGGCCGCCATGAACGGACTGGCAGGAACGCGGGGCGATCTGGGAGATCCTCAATGGCAGGCCAGAGGATTTCAGACGGCTCAAAAAGAGGGAGTGTTTCTGTATCCGAATACCTTTGATGACCGCATCATTCGTTTGGGAAAAGAGTTTTTTGAACAGGTTTTGCAGTCTCGTGCTCAAGACTATTTCCAGGCATTTACTGGCAATGTGATCTTGGTTCATGGGGATCAGGATGATATTATTCCGCCTGATACCTTGGAAGCGATTGCGCAAAGTGCCAATCCCAAAGCAAATTTTGTGCATCACGTCGTGCATGGCGCCAATCATGGCTTTGGCGCTTGGACCCATCAGGAATATCAGATGGATGAGCTGGTCGAGGTCACTGCGGATTTTCTGATTCGCTGTTTGAAATAAGGATTCAGGATAGAAAGGCAGAGATGGATATGGGGAAAATAGACTTGCATCTTCATTCCAATTGCAGCAGTGATGCGGATTTTGATCCTTCAGTTCTGATTTCCATGGCGAAAGAGGCGGGCGTTTCCTTACTTTCGATCACCGATCATAATAATACGAGGGCTTATTCTTTGCTTGCGCCGGAAATGACCGAAGGAATCACGGTGATTCCCGGAGTCGAATTGGACTGTACGATGGAGGGGATCAATTTGCATATTTTGGGATATGGGATCGATCCCAATGATCCGGGCTTTGAACAGATTCATCAGGATATTTTGAAACAGGAGCAAAAAGCAGGAATCGAGCGCATCCGCAAAATCCAGCAGCTGGGAATTGAAGTCGATCAAAAAAGGGTCTGTGCCATGGCGACAAACGGAGTAATTCCGGGTGAGCTGATTGCCGAGATAGCGCTTGCTGATCCGCGCAATGAGGATCATCCCCTGCTTCGCCCTTATCGTTCAGGGAATGCCCGTTCTTTAAATCCTTATGTCAGCTTTTATTGGGATTATTGTGCGGCGGGGAAGCCGGCGTATGTCCCTGTTCATTTTATATCCTTGCAAGAAGCGGTTGCACTGATTGAAAAGACAGGCGGGATTGCGGTGCTGGCCCATCCGGGAAACAATATCCATGAAAAGGAGGATCTGCTGAGAAAAATCTTACAGGCAAAGGTGAGAGGAGTGGAAGTCTACAGCAGTTATCATGATGCACAACAGATGGCTTTCTATCGAAGAAAAGCGCAGGAAGCAGGCTGCTTGATCACCTGCGGAAGTGATTTTCATGGGAAAAATAAGCCTTCGATCAAAATTGGAGGAGTTGCAGCGGAAAAAGAGGATGAAGAAAGAATGATACGTTTTTTTCAAGCCTTTGAAATCAGATAAACTATGGCGATTGAAAAATCGCTTTTTTTTGTAAGAAATGCAGAAAATTGCTTTCTTTTCTGGAAGGCTTTGAGTATAATCAGAATGTTTCATCGGGGGGATCGTATGGCAAAGCAAAATAATCTGGGAGAAGATCCGATTCGACGGTTGGTAATCAATTTGGCCATTCCTTCTATGATCGCACAGTTTGTGTGTGTTTTATACAGTGTGGTGGATCGCATGTATATTGGGCATATTCCGG
>CALVGQ010000056.1 GCA_944327135.1 uncultured Erysipelotrichaceae bacterium
ATACCATTTTGACAATATAAAAGGCAGAAAAGTTGACAATTTTTGGGTTTATAAAGTCCTTTCCTGCCTTTTTTATTTTATCAGATAAATAATTGTCTGTCGATCTATTTTGTCAACACTCTGAAGGCCTTTTTGTAAAAAGGCCTTTATTTAAATTGATAGGAACGAAGCAAGCACCTTGAATTTATTTTTTTAATTTTTTTAATGAATCGAACATCCAAGAGTCCTGAAATCCTTGTTCTTGAGCTTTTTTATAATAAGCTAAGGCTTGTTTTGAATTTTGAAGCGCTTGATAATTGTATCCGATGATTGCTAGCATCCAAGGTGTACAATAGCCATTTTCTTCTAATTCTTTCAAGAATTTCAACGCCTCCTCATGCTGATTCAGCATACCGAGGCAGTAGGCCATCTGACTGATTGCCCATTGATTATCTGGCTTGATGGTGACTGCTGAAGCATAGTACTGCCGCGCTTTTTCATAGTTTTCCAGTTCAGCGTAATTCCAAGCAATCTCAATGATCAGCCATGGATCTTCCGCTTTTTCTTGTTCCGATTTCAGCAAATGTTCTAAAGCTTCCTGGTTTCGTCCGATTCGTCCTAAATTCCAGCCATAAAGATTGTGGAGCTTGCGGTCATTCATGCCATGGGCAGCGCACCAGTCCAATTCCTTGATAGCCTGATCGTGCTGTTTTAGTTCACTGAGTGTTTCGGCAAAACGATAATGAAGCCATTCATCATCCCGACCATTATTTCGCATTTTTTCAAGATAAACCAATGCTTCGTCATATTGTTCTAAATAGTGTAGGATCCAAGCAAGATCACTGGTACACCAAGGTTCTTCAAATCCAAGCTTCTGTGCTTCCCGATAATAGCTTAGAGCTTTTTCTTCTTCATCCATTCGAACCCGGTTCCAACCCATCTGGGCTTTTGCCCAGCCACTGTCTGGATCCCTTTCAAGCAATTGCTCGTAATAAGACAGGGCTTCCTGATGTTTTCCTGAAGCCCCCAGGTTCCAGCCTAACTGAGAAAGGATCCAATTGGGATTGACATGATCTGGCAATGCCTTTAAATAGTATTCGACAGCTTGCTCATATTGATCCAGATCACTGTAATTGCTGGCCATTTCGGCATATAGCCAGGAATCCTTTCGCCCCAATTCCATTGCTTTTATTAGAATTTCCAAGGCTTCTTGATGTTGTTTTTTCTGTCCCAGAGCATAAGCCAGATGACTAAGAATTAAAATGGATCGATCATCCTGCTCTTGAGCTTTTTTGTAAAATATAAGCGCGTTGTCCCAATCATTTTTTTGTTCGTAAATCAGTCCACGCTGATAATCGATTCCAGCATCCTGGCGACCGGCAGCTTCAATTTCGTCCAGCTTGCTTAAAGCTTCTTCATAGCGGCCTAAATTACATAAGGTTCGACTGATTTCGGCCATGATCCAAGTGTCTTGCGGATCAAGCTGTTTTGCGGAATAAAGGGCTTGCAAAGCTTGTTCCGGCTGATTTAGATTATTGTAAACACAGGCAAGCTCGTTGAGATACCAAAGGTCCTGCATGAGTTCTTGTTTTGGAATTGAATTTAATATTGTTAGCTCTTTTTCATTTTCCTGTAATTTGGAAAGGGCAAAACAAAGATCCTTGATAACCCAAGGTTCATTTAAGCCGAATTGCATTGCTTTTTCCAATTCAATCACTGCTTCTTTCTCCCGATTCAAGCGATTCAGACAAAATCCAGCTTGAGCATGGGTCCAAGCATCAAACTGATCCAGCATCAGAGCTTCTTCGAACATTTCTAAAGCTTTCTTGTAATTTTGCAAGCGTGTGTAGGTCCATCCGATTTCTCTTAAGATCCAAGCATCATCCCGTCCCATTTCCATGGCCGTAGTTAAATCTTCACGTGCTTCTTCAAAAGCCTCCAGTTTATTGTGGACCCATCCAAGCTGAGAGTAAAGCCAAGCATTGTTCATCCCCATGGATTTAGCCATGCTCAGATAAAACAAGGCCTCTTTATAATTTTCAAGAAAACCTAAAAGCCAACCTTTCTCACTGAAATACCAGGTTTCATCCATTGTTGAATATCGATTGGATTCCAAAAGTTCCAAGGCCTCTTCATAGCGTTCTTCTTTTACCAATTGTTCAATTTCTTTTTCAATTGCCATTTTTGATCACCTGCGATTATTCTATCAAGAAAAGTTAGGGTTCTCAAGTGAGGAAACGGGATTTCATTTGCTGAAAGGACAAGGATTAAGAGGATCAGAAATAAAAAAACCTGCCCACTCCGAAGGATTGGAACAGGTCTTGAAGCTTTACTAATAAGATTATCCGCTGACAGGACAGCTTCCATCTGCCTGCGGAGTACTGCCATCTGAACATTGAATACAAATTCCCTGGTCATTCACTACAGCACAGCCAGTTGGTTTAGTTTCTTCAGGAAGTGCCGGGGTCGTTGTTGGGGAAGGGGACGGAGTTGGATCTGCGGATGGTGATGGAGATGGGCTTGGCGAAGGAGTTGGAGCAGCTTCAGCAACGTAGAAAGTTACTTCGATTTTTTGCAGAGCCATTGCACTGGCCTTCACTGTGACCGTTTGTCCGTTGGCTACCGTGCCATTAAACAAAATTACATTG
The DNA here is from genome assembly GCA_944327135.1 of uncultured Erysipelotrichaceae bacterium. Lineage (GTDB taxonomy): Bacteria > Bacillota_I > Bacilli_A > Erysipelotrichales > Erysipelotrichaceae > CALVGQ01. The sequence continues at coordinate 2,628 of CALVGQ010000056.1, forward strand.
GTTCCGGCCTTCGAGTCATCGTATTTGACCGCGACCTCTGAATAGCCTACGTTGGTAAATCCCATTGATGTAACCCAGCTTTCAATTTCTGAACGTGTCGCTTTGGCGGATGGAATCGATACGGTAATGTCGTTGTCAGCGACCTGAACTTCTTGTGTGCAAACTTGATTGCTGGAATTTCCTAATGTTTCATAAACGTAGTATCCGCAAACCTTGATCGTACTTCCTGGGGTAAGGCTAATGCTGTCCTCTGTATTTTCAGTTTCACTAGTTACCGTTTTGATTGTTTCTCCATTGACTAAAATGTCGGCGCGATAACGAACTGGTCCGAAAATCCAAGTCCAATCAAAAAGACGTTTTCCATAAGCTTCTATCCATCGACCACCGACTTCGATACTAAGATCGATATCTTCAGGAGCTATTTGCAATTTGGAGGCATCAGGATAAGGAGTCCAATGCATTGTAATTTTTCCGGTATTATCGATTTCAGCTTTAAAATCGACAAGTTGTTCCAAAGAAGAACTTTGTGGTTCCACTAATGAGTAATATTCACTCTTGATCTTTCCAGTAGTGATGTATTTGCTATCCATACCTTCAATTGGGCTGGCATATGGGAAGGTTCCTAAAATATGAGTGATTGATTTTACCCCGCTTGGCTGGCTTACTGCTTCTGGAGTGATTTCTTCATGCAAGGCATCTAAAACTACCGAAGAAATTTTTCCAGGAAGATTGAGTTTCGATTTGCTGCTGGTCCAGTAATTTTCACTGTCTGCTTTTTCATAACCAACCCAAACTGCTGTTGTATATTGAGATGTGCTGCTGATCATCCATTTGTCTTTAGCATTGCCTACCGGAATGCCATAATTCGCTGCTTCTTCTCCCCAGTTTGTTGTTCCGGTCTTCCCATAAACCGGATAATTTCGTTTCAGAATCTGCATGTAATTGGAATATGGACCATTAACAGCCTGATACATCAATTGAGTAACCAGATAAGCCGCTTCTTCACTCAGAACACTGGTCTCACTATAGACCGGTTCAATTGGGGTTGTTCCATCTGTAAATTCGACACGTGTTACGGTGCGTGGAGTAATGTAATTTCCTTGATTGATCATGGTTCCATGAGCTGCTGCCAGTTCGACGGCATTGACTTGGAAGGTTGAACCTCCAATGGCATAACCGATATCAAAATTTTCCTCAGTCACTTTGCTGAAACCCAGGCTTTGAAGGTAACTGATGACTTTTTGTCGTCCATTGCTAAGACTGTCGATCACTTCTTGGAGGGTTTGTAAAGCCGGTGTGTTCATGGATGTTCCTACCGCATCCATTAAGGTCATCTGGCCATTGTATATCCCATTGAAGTTTTTCACAACCTTGGTTGTTCCGGCATAAACGAATGGTTGATCCATAACGACATGGCTGGTTGACCAGCCCAGATATTCAAAGGCTAATGCATATGAGAGAAAAGGCTTAACGCTGGAGCCTGGCTGATTGTATTGATCGGTCGCATGATTCAGAAGAAGACTTCCACCATCGGCGTAATTTCGACCGCCGCCAATGGCTACGATCTCACCCGTTTGATTATTTAATGAGACTACAGCCATTTCCATTGCTTCATCAGGGAATTGTACGCTTTCAACTTCTCCCGCCTGAATAGCATCGATCACCGATTGAACCTCAGGATCCATGCAGGTATAGATTTTCATGGATACGACCGTTGGATCTTTTCCGGTTAATTGTTTTACCTCTTGAATAACAACATCAACATAGCTTTGGTAAGGGGTTCCGTTTCCAGAGCCTCGATTGGCTGAAGCTGAATCAACCAGAAGGTCTTCTACCCGAATGGCTTTAGCCAATTCCGCTTCTTCATTGGTAATGTAGCCATGACGAACCATTAAATTTAAAACGGTATTGCGCCGCTGTGTTGCTTGTTCAAGATTGCGCAGCGGGTTATACCGTGTCGGCGCATTGACGATTCCTGCCAGCAGGGCACTTTCGGATAAGGTCAACTCACTGACATCTTTTCCAAAATAGAATTCTGCCGCTTTTTGGACGCCGCGAATATTTCCACTGCCACCAAAATTGACTTTATTCAAGTAATATTCAAGGATTCGTTTTTTATTGGTCTGCGGCTCTAGTTTCATCGCCATGTAGATTTCTTGAACCTTTTGGGTGATTCCGTTGGAGCCCTGTTCTCCATCATCGCTCATGAAATAAGAGTTATCGATCAACTGCATGGTTAAAGTGGAACCGCCTTGTGAAAAGACGATGCGGCCCGCAGCTAGCGTGGATTTGATATTTTCCAGCATGGCTTTAACAAATCGGCTGATGTCAAATCCATTGTGCTCGAAAAAACGGCTGTCTTCGACTGAGACAAAGGCATCAACCAATGAATTAGGCAGATCTTCATAAGTGATATTTGTTCTGATCTGCGAGCCGACTTCCGCAATTACATTGCCATCTTTATCCAGAATCTGAGAGGATTCCTGACTTTCAAAATTTTCGATTTTGACTTCTGGTGCTTTGGATATCATGTTGGCCATGACGATCGCTCCGACAGTGCAGGTGACAAAACCGATTACGACAATCAGACTGACTGCAGTCATCAGAATCATTTTCTTGTTGAGCTTTCTTGCCACTTTTTTTCCAGGTTTTTTTCCCGATTGTTTCGTTGTCATAAGCTATTCTCCTTTGAAATAGAGTTCGTCGACTACTTTCAGATAATTGACAGGTGGGGTTAGCGACAATGGAATCAGGATGCCTTCTTTTTTAAACCACGAATGAGGAAGAGAACGTCGTTCTTTGTCTTGATAGGCGCAAACGATCTTTTCAGCTTCTACGAAAAAAGTCTCTTCATATTCTTTGAATCGGATGATTACGAAGGCAATCGCCCCATGCCGCAAAACGTCCTGAAGATGTCGAATCTGATGAGGATGAATACTGGAAAATGGAAAGGAGGTCCGACTGGCTGTTTCTTTAGCTTCAAAATCAAGATAACGGCCACGATAAATTCCATTGTAATCCGTGGTACTTGGAATCTTGAAGTAGGCTTCGTCGATTTTCGCAGCGGTTCGCTTTGGATAATCTACATGAACAATCTGAATCGGTGTCGGCTTTTTATAGATAATAGCACGATCCAGCTGCCGATAATATTCGTTAGATAGATTGAGATCGTTCTCAAGATTCATCCCGCGATGTCCCGAGGATTTCACAACAACAGTGTTGCTTCCTTTTTTTCCATTAGGATAATTGATCATCATCTTCACCTTCTCCTATTATAACCAATAAAGTCATACTTTTCTATAAATTCGTTGAAGTTCTGCGGGATCCGTTTTTTTTCATTTGAAAAAAATAACAAAACAGATTTAGAAGATGTGGGAAATAAGATAAGAAATTTGCACTATTCCGTCCCAAAAGTTGATATTTTCTGGATTCATAATCTTTGTTACGCTAAAGAAAAAGGAGGAAGAAGCATGCGTAAACTGCTCATCAAAAATGGTCTTCTGATCGATCAATCCAACGGTTTTCACCAAACTCCAAGAGATATTTTGATCCAAGATGGGATCATTGTTGCAATTAAAGAGAAGATTGAGGATCCCGAAGCGGAACATTTCGATGTTCAGGGAAAATGGATCAGCCCTGGCTGGATCGATATTCATGTTCATAATCGCCAGCTGGAAGTTCCTGGATATCCGACCGTTGATCCAATCGGTGTCGAAACTGGAGTGACCACGGTGATTGAGGCTGGAACAGTTAGTGTGAGCGATCTGGCTGAATTTGCCGAAGAATCCCGACGATCACAGACTCGATATTATGGGTTATTGAGTGCACATAGCATTTATGGAAAAGAAAAACGGCTGAGTCAGGAAGTAGATGAAATTGATCCTTCTGCTTATCAGGAGGCTTTGAAACAATATCCTGGATTGATTATCGGTGTGAAGGTCACCGCTAGTGCTCGCCGTTCCGGATATAAAGGGTATGGAGTAACGAAAATGGCAAGAAAAATTGCCGAACTGACCGGACTCAATGTTACCTTACATATTGGTGCAATGCCACCGGACCCTAACGGAGTCCTTGAATTTCTTGAAAAGGGGGATGTTGTGACCCATGTTTTTAATGGCAAATCGGCTACTTTGTTTCAACCCGATGGGACTCCTAAGGATCCGGCCGCTCGTGCTCGGCGAAGAGGGGTTTTGTTTGATGTCGGTCATGGTATGGACAGTTTTAGCGCGCCTGTTTTTGATCGGGTTTATCGGCGTGGCTTTTATCCAGATTTGATTAGTACGGATGTCCGAATTACCAATGTAGATGGACCAGCCTACTCATTGCCGGTAGTTTTGAGCAAGATTATGAATTTAGGAATGCCGCTGGAAGAGGTCCTTTGCTGCGTGCACGAGCAATGCAGCTCGTGCCTATCATCTGGAAGGGTTAGGAGAGCTGCGTCCATCGTGCAAGGCAGATCTGACCGTTTTTGAAGTTCATCCCGTTCAGCTGGAATTAGAGGACAGTTATTATAATGATGCTTGTACGCATAACATGCAGAAACTGACTCAGCTGATTGTCCCATCTTGCTGTATCATCTCCAAAGAAGAAACCAAGATCATTCCAACCATCCGCGGCCTTTTGCTTTAAACGGCTGCATCCATGAGCTTCCCATATTTTGGGAAGCTTTTTTCTTTCTGAGTTTTAGTTGCTGTTTAAAAAGGACTATGCTATTCTTATACTGCTTATTGGCTATCGTTAATTTGCAATGAAAAACAGTCGTTTTTAATTTTATAAAATGGCATGGATAAAGGAAGGGAGAAAATCATCAATTCATGATACAAGAGTGGGATTTATCAATTTTAGAATGGATTACTCATTCGTTGCATGCACCATGGCTGGTTGCTTTGTTTTATGCTATAACCCTGTTAGGAAATGGTGGATTGCTCTGGTTGATTTTTGCTGGCTATTTCCGATTTAATAAAAAAAATGCCCGGGCTGCCTGGATGATTCTGACAGCCTTGATTCTAACTTCTATTTTGACCGATGGAATTATCAAAAATCTTGTTTGCCGGCCAAGGCCATTTGTAAGTGATCCTGCAATCATCCCTATGATGATTCGACCGTCCAGTTACAGCTTTCCTTCTGGCCATGCCTCAACTTCTTTTGCAAGTGCTATGATGATATACCGGATCCAGCCCAAACTTGGACGTTGGGCACTGGCTGCAGCTGCCTTCATTGGATTTTCAAGGCTGATTTTATGTGTTCATTATCCTTCAGATGTGCTGGTTGGCGGAATCATGGGGAGCGGACTAGCGTGGTGGCTTTATTCATTTTTGGAAAAAAGGCGGATGAATCATGATAAAAACAGTGTTGTTTGATTGGAATGGAACCCTTTTGGATGATGTTGCATCTTCTGTGAAAGCGATGAATGTTCTTTTGCAAAGACGTGGATTACAACAAATAGAATCTTTGAAGATTTATCGAGAGCTATTCGGATTTCCAGTTTTCAATTATTATCAAAAATTGGGTTTTGATTTTAGTCAAGAGTCGTTTGAAAGGGTTTCTGAGGAATTTATGTGCGAATATGATCGTTTTTTTAGCGATTGTCAGCTAGTGAAAGGCAGCCGTCAGCTGATCGAGAATTTGCACAAGAAGGAAATCAGCTGCTGTATTCTGACCGCTTCAAAACAAGAGAACTGTATTTTGCAATTAAAAAAATTTGGAATCGATTGCTGGTTTGATGAGATAATTGGAATCGAGAATATTTATGCGGCTTCAAAATTGGAGGCTGCGCTTTGCTGGCAGCGACAATCATCAAGAAAACCAGAAGAAATGGTTTTGATTGGCGATACGATGCATGATGCTGAGGTAGCTAAGAAAATGAAGGTTCGCTGTTTTTTGGTAGCCGATGGACATCAGAGCTTTCAACAGCTTTCTCAGACTGGCTTCGAAGTGGTTGATCATCTAAACGAGCTGGATTTCAAACGGTTGGTTTTATGATAAAAATCTGCTTCCTTCTTTCATGATGAGGATGAATCTGATATCTTTTAAAGGAAAGAGTTGGATAGAAAAGGTTCGAAGTAAAGAGCAGGGAGGAGAAAAGATGGAAAATTGTATCGAAATGAATGATGTTACAATGAGCTATGATTCATCTTTTGCATTAAATCATTTAACATTTGCGGTTCAAAAGAACGAAATATTTGGGTTTCTGGGACCTAGCGGTGCGGGGAAAACGACTACGATCAAATTGATGACTCGCCAGCTGAAAAAGGACGGTGGAACGCTGCGTCTTTTTTCAAAGGAGATTGAAGAAACAGATTGTTCCATTAACGAACGAATTGGAGTTTTGTCAGATAACAGTGGCTGTTATGAGCGGATGACGATAGAGGAAAATTTATGTTTCTTTGCTAAAATTCGTGGTGTCAAAAAAGAGGTTGTACCGGAAATCCTAAAAAAAGTCGGATTATACGAAGATCGCCGAAAATCAATTAAAAAGATTTCCCGCGGAATGAAGCAAAGGGTTGTTCTAGCTTGTTCTTTGCTGCATTCTCCGGAATTACTTTTTCTAGATGAACCAACCAGTGGTCTGGATCCTGCAACTTCCCGAATGATTCATGATCTGATTTTGAATTTGAAGGCACAGGGAACAACGATCTTTCTGACAACTCACAACATGGAGGAGGCCGACAAGCTGTGTGATCGAGTCGCTTTTATTAATCACGGTTCTTTGATTGAATGTGGCAGTCCATTGGAAATCAAATTAAAACACGCACGCAATCAAATAGAAATTTTAACAGCAGATTATCAGCGTGTTGTCATCAGCAAAGATGCTGCGGGAATGCGGCAGCTGCTAACCCTTGCTGAGCAAAAAAAGTTGCTGACAGTACATTCATTGGAACCGAATCTGGAAGACGTATTTTTAGAATTAACAGGGAGCGAATTGAGATGAATAAAACATACAGAAAAGTAAAGGCTATCTATCAAAAAGAAATGGTAGATATGATCAAAAATGTCAATGCGCTTATCATGTTTGCCTTACCGCTTGTTTTTGCAGTTCTGTATTCCAAAGTGATGCCGATCCAGGAAGCTTTAGGAGCCGATTGGCTCTTGATGCTGACCGTCGCATTGAACCTATGTATGGCTCCACTTTCTCTTTTGCCGATGATCATTGCTGAGGAGAAAGAAAAAAATACTTTGCGAACCTTGATGCTTTCTAATGTCAGCGCTATGGAGTTTATCGGTGGGAAGGTGCTGGCAGTTTACACAGCGACCGAATTGATCAATCTGCTGTTGTTCATTTTGATTGGTGTCGCATGGTCTCAGCTGTCTATCTTTTTGCTGGTGACCTCATTAGGATCAATTTGCTTGTTAGTCATCGGAGCTGTTTTTGGTTTATTGGCACGGGATCAGATGTCAACCGGTTTGTATTCAGTTACGGGAATGTTATTATTTTTGCTGCCAACGGTATTTAGTAGTTTTAATTCCTTTTTTTCCTCTTTGTCGAAAATCATCCCAACTGCCGTCATCTTTCGTCTGTTTACGATGATGGTACAGGGGGAAGGAAATTGGATCGATTGGGTGAGCAACCTGGCAGTTCTTTTGATTTGGACATTTTGTTCTTTGATTGTTTTTAAATGGATTTTCAAACGAAAAGGAATAGATCGCTGAGAGCGATCTTTTTTAATGTGATTTCATCATGTTGATTTGATTTTGAAGCATTTCGTAAAAATGATCGGAGAAAGGTTCTTTTGAACATTCATGAAGCAGCAATTTGGCAATGATGCTTAAATTGCATTTTTCATCAAAAAGCAATGTAATCAAGGCTTCATCACTGGAAGTATAGGGATATTTTATTTTAAATGCTGCAATGAGTTCTACTTGTTTTTTTGGATAGAGAATTAAATGCTGCTTTAATTGATTCAAATCATGGACTGTTTGCAAGTGATCTGTTTTTCTCATAGTAACTCCTTTTTGAATTATAGTCCAGTTTTATGGATTGTCAGTTCATTATAAACCAAAATAAATTTGAATACAATGGACATAGAAAGAGCGAAGGAGCAGGTCTATGGATGAAAATTCGATTCATTTTGGAAAACGAGTAAGGGAATACCGATTGTCCCATGATATGACACAAGAAGAATTGTCAGAAAAAATTGATATTTCATCAAATTATATGAGTCATATTGAGCGCGGGAAAACGATGCCAAGTATGGAGATCGTGCTTCGTATTGCTGAAGAATTGAATGTATCCTTAGATTTGCTTTTTCAGGATTGTTTATCCATTTCAGTGGATGTCAGTGATAAAGAAATTGAAGTGCTGATACAAAAGATGAATGAAAAAGAAAGAGATTTAGCTAAGCTGCTTCTTCAGGCTGTATTAAATTCACGAGAATAAACGATGAACTTGAAGGAAAAGTTCTTGCATTCAAGAATAAGTTAGGGTATAATGAGCTAGTACTTCCCCAGATGGCGAAATTGGTAGACGCAATCGACTCAAAATCGATCGGTAGTGATACCATGCCGGTTCGAGTCCGGCTCCGGGGACCATTTAAAAGTAACAGGATGTTCCTGTGAATTATTTAAAAAGCCTGATTATGGCTTTTTTTATTTTATATTCATTTAAATAATTTCAAGTTTAAAATTGAAAAGATTGCCTTTCTTTTTTTGAAAAAGAAGAAATGATTTCAAGGTTTGACAAACATGCAGAATTATAAGAAACTATAGCTGATCTTAGAAATAAAAAGGGGGAGAGCAGAAATGAAAAACATTCGTTTGGTTTTGTGTGATATTGACGGGACATTACTAAACAGCCAAAAACAGCTGACAGAGCGAACTAGAAAAGCAATTTTTAATTTGAAAAAACGGGGAGTTTTATTTGGAATTGCTTCAGGAAGACCCTATGCTGGAGTTAGTAAAAAGGTCCGCGATTGGGAAATTGAGGAAGCTGTCGATGTCTTGGTTACGATGAATGGAGCACAGCTTTATGATGGTGTCCATCATCAGCTTTATAGTTATTTTATGCTGAAAAAGGAATGGATCAAGGAAATCATTGATACTTTTGCTCCTTTGGATTTAAATCCTTGTGTCTATGAGGGGGATGTTCTTTTTTGCCAGAGATGGGAGGCACCTTGTGCTCGCTCGGCCGAGAATAACGGTTTAAAATTGGTAGTGACTGATCCAGCAAGATATTGGAGCCAAGATCGGGAAAAGATTTTGTATACTGTTGATCCTCAGCGAATGAGAGAAGTTGAAGAGTTTTATGAAGCTCATCAATCCAAGGAATACCGTGGTTTCAAATCACAGCCGGATCTGTTTGAGTTTGTGGATGTTCGTGTTTCCAAAAGCTATGGAATTGAACGGTTCTGTGAATTAAACGGTTT
>CALVGQ010000057.1 GCA_944327135.1 uncultured Erysipelotrichaceae bacterium
AAAAAAGGCGAGATAGTCTTTGCTATCTATCGCCAATTTTCTCTTTATTTATCATTTTTTTTAGATTTTTCAAAGAAATCTTTTAAAACAAAAGACCTCTTTTATTCTTCAGTCAAAGACTGTGATGACGAATCCAAATCAGGTTCTGATTCTTCCGTAATCTCTTTTTCAACGATAGCCACCGTCGAAACCTTGCTTCCATCTGCCGGAGTAATCAATTTCACTCCCTGCGTCGTACGGCCATAAACGGAAACGCTCGCCAAACTGATCCGGATCACAATACCATCATCGGTCATGATCATGCAGTCTTCATCGCCATTTACCGCTCTTAAGGAAACCAACGGACCATTCTTTTCTGTAATATTGATGGTTTTAACACCTTTCGCCCCACGGCTAGTAAGACGATATTCTTCCAGAGCTGACTTTTTGCCGTACCCTTTCTGGGTCACTGCCAGAATGTACTGTCCTTCTTTATCGGTCGTCATTCCGATAACCTTGCTTCCATCGACATTAAATCCTCGAACCCCCGATGCCGTTCTGCCCATCGGACGAACATCTTCTTCCTGGAAACGCACCGCTTTTCCATTGGAGCCAGCAATAATGATTTGATCCTGGCCCGTCGTCTGACGAACTGCAATCAATTCATCATGTTCTTTCAAGGTTATTGCAATTTTTCCAGTTTGACGGATATTCTGAAATTCAGAAATCGGAGTCCGTTTCACTAATCCTTCGCGCGTCACAAAGAACAGGAATTCGTTTTCAATATTCTCACTCATCCGAACAGGGACCATCGCCTTGATCTTTTCCTCTTTATCCAGATTCAAAAGATTGACGACTGGAATCCCTTTAGAAGTCCTGGAAGCCATCGGAACCTTATACCCACGAATTCGATATACTTTTCCTTTATTGGAAAATAACAGCAGATCATCATGAGTACTCAAAGAAAGGAATTGATCGATTAGATCATCTTCATTGACCTGCATTCCTTTGATTCCTTTTCCTCCGCGATTCTGTGTTTTATAAGTATCAACCGGAATACGTTTGATATATCCATTGGTCGTCATCGTAATGACGATCTCTTCGACCGGAATCAAATCTTCATCTTCCAGATCCAGCTCACCATCCAAAATTTCCGTGCGGCGGCGATCTCCATATTTCTGTTTAATTTCCAAAAGATCGTTTTTGATGATCTGTACGACTCGAGCATGATTAGCAAGAATATCCTTCAGATCAGCAATCTGTGCCATCAAAGAATCATATTCATCTTCGATTTTCTGTCGTTCCAGTCCAGTCAAACGGCGAAGCTGCATATCCAAGATTGCTTTAGCCTGAATTTCTGACATATGAAACCGGCTCATCAACTCATTCAAAGCTGTCGATGGGTCTTTGGAATTTCGCAAAAGATCGATGATCTCATCCAAATGATCCAATGCAATTTTCAATCCTTCCAAAATATGAGCCCGTTCTTCTGCCTTCCGCAGTTCATAACGGGTTTTGCGAACCGTCACATTGATCTGATGATCCGCATAAAGCTGAAGGATCTCTTTTAATCCTAACTGACGAGGAACATTGTTCACCAGAACAATGTTGTTCACTCCAAAGGTTGTTTGCAGCGATGTCAAACGATAAAGCTGATTCAAAAGGACATCCGCCTGAACATCACGACGGCACTCGATGACAATTCGAATTCCTTCCCGGTTGGACTCATCCCGCAGATCAGTAATGCCATCAACCAGTTTCTCGCGAACCAAATTTGCGATTTTTTCAACCAACAAAGCCTTATTGACCACATACGGAATCTCCGTCACAACGATCCGTTTTTTTCCGTTATCCATTTCTTCAATGGATGCTTTGGCCCGAACCAAAATCGATCCACGACCGGTTTCATAAGCCTGACGGATTCCGGAACGTCCTAAAATCGTTGCCCCTGTTGGGAAATCTGGACCAGCGATATATTTTTCCATCAATTCAACAACAGTGATCTCCGGATTTTCCATTACCGCAATCGTCGCATCAATCGCTTCTGATAAATTATGCGGAGGAATATTGGTAGCCATTCCCACCGCAATTCCCGTAGCGCCATTCACCAACAAATTAGGAAAACGGGCCGGCATAACGGCTGGTTCTTTTTCTTCACCGTCATAGTTATCATTCCAGTCCACCGTTTCTTTTTGAATATCGCGAACCAGTTCCATCGCGATCTTGGACATCTTGGCTTCGGTATAACGCATGGCCGCAGCACCATCTCCGTCGATTGATCCAAAATTTCCATGGCCATCCACCAGCGGATAACGATAACTGAACTCCTGAGCCATTCGAACCATTGCATCATACACCGCCGTATCCCCGTGTGGATGATATTTACCGATGACTTCTCCCACGATACGTGCTGATTTTTTATGCGGTTTATCAGCCACGATGCCCAGATCATTCATCGCATGAAGAATTCGACGATGAACCGGCTTGAGTCCATCACGCACATCTGGAAGAGCTCGCGAAACAATGACCGACATCGAATAATCAAGAAAAGATGTCCGGACTTCACTGGAAATATTGGTTTGTTTAATTTTGCCGTGGTTATGCGGCGTTGAAAAATCGTCCATCTTCCATCCCTCCTTAAATATCCAAATTCTTTACGAAATGAGCATTTTCAACAATAAACTTGCGCCGTGGTTCTACCTCGTCTCCCATCAGCATCTCAAAAGCTTCATCGGCATCCATGGCATCATCAACGGTCACTTGAATCAAAGTACGAACTTCCGGGTCCATGGTGGTTTCCCAAAGCTGTTCGGGATTCATCTCTCCCAATCCTTTGTATCGCTGAATATTCAGACGTTCACTGCCCAAGTCTGTTTTTACTCTCTCTAATTCATCATCGCTGTAAGCATAACGAACCTGATTTCCCTTTTGAACCTTATACAGCGGCGGCTGAGCAATGTAAACATATCCCTGCTCGACAACCGGCTTTAAGAAACGGAAAAAGAAAGTCAAAAGCAATGTCCGGATGTGGGCACCATCCACATCCGCATCGGTCATGATCACGATCTTGTGATAGCGCAGTTTAGAAGTATCCACTTCATTGCCAACGCCACAGCCAAAAGCCGTAATCATGGAACGAATTTCTGCATTATCAAAAATACGATGCAAACGCGCTTTTTCTACATTCAAAATTTTTCCACGCAAAGGAAGGATCGCCTGATATTTGGAATTTCTTCCCTGTTTTGCGCTGCCTCCCGCAGAATCACCCTCGACAATATAAATTTCTGAGATACTAGCATCTTTGCTGGAACAATCCGCTAATTTTCCAGGCAAGCTGGAAATTTCCAGAGCTCCTTTACGTCGAGTTAATTCACGCGCTTTTTTTGCCGCTAAACGAGCTTTGGAAGCGACCATGGCCTTCTCAATGATGATCTTGGCCTGATCTGGATTTTCCAATAAAAATCGTTCAAGCTGAGCACCGAAAATATTGGAAACGATCTTACGAACTTCACTGTTCCCCAGCTTCGTTTTGGTCTGACCTTCATACTGTGGATCAGGATGCTTGATCGAAATGATCGCAGTCAGTCCCTCCCGAACATCATCTCCTTGAAGTCCTTCTTCATCTTTTTTCAAAAAATTATTTTCTTTCGCATAATTATTAATGACACGATTTAATGCCAGCTTAAAACCATCTTCATGATAGCCGCCTTCTACCGTATTGATGTTGTTGCAGAAAGAATAGATATTAGGAACAAAGCCGTCATTGTACTGCATGGCCACTTCAACTTCAATTCCTTCTTCTTCTCCTTCGCAATAGACGATATCTTCATGGATCACTTGTTTATTTTTGTTCAAGAAGGCCACATATTCACGCAAACCACCACTGTACAGGAAAACCTGTTCATGATTTTTTTCGCCTTCGCGCTCATCCTGAAACAAAATTCGAATTCCCTTATTCAAAAAAGCAATCTGACGCAGCCGATCCCTTAAAACATCATGACTGTATCGTGTTGTTTCCGTAAAAATTGTCGGATCTGCCTTAAATCGAACCACAGATCCATGTTTTTGAGGATCACAGCTTCCAATTACTTTTAAAGGCGCAACTGCTTTTCCACCATTTTCAAAGCGAATGAAATATACTTTTCCCTCGTTATAAACGGTAACTTCCAAAAATTCACTTAAGGCATTGACTACTGAAGCCCCTACTCCATGCAATCCACCTGATACTTTATAAGCTCCTCCGCCAAATTTTCCGCCCGCATGCAGCACGGTAAAAATCGTTTCTACGGTAGAAATCCCGGTCTTTTCATGGATTCCTGTAGGCATGCCTCGGCCATTATCTTCAACGGTCACAATATTTTCCTGATCGACCCGTACATCAATGTCCGTAGCGTAACCCGCTAAAGCTTCGTCAATTCCATTATCGACAATTTCCCATACCAGATGATGCAATCCTTTTTCCGACGTGGACCCGATATACATGCCCGGTCGTTTCCGCACTGCCTCTAAGCCTTCCAGTACCTGGATATCTTCGGCTGTATACGAATGCTCTACTACATGATTTTCCATACGAATCCTCCTATTTGTCTATTCTATCAATCTGCCTTTCTCCATCCGCATGATTTTTGGACGGGAAGGCAGCTCTTCCAATACATCATTTAAATCGGTGGTGGTGATCAGTGTCTGAAGCTTGGATGGAATCGTTTGAAACAGATTCCTCCGTTTTTGGATGTCCAGCTCACTTAACACGTCATCCAGAAGCAAGACCGGTTTTTTTTCACTAAATTCGATTCCATAATCAATAAATGCCATTTTTAAGCTCAATACCGTCATCCGACGCTGTCCTTGTGAAGCGACACTGTCCAATGGCAGATCATCCATCCAAAACACCAGATCATCACGATGGATCCCGACCGAGGTACTTTTTAAGATCCAGTCTTTCTGACGGCTTGCTTTTCTTTTTTCAATCAGCGTTTCCAATGTCAGCTCAGAAAAATCAACAAACGTTTCATAACGGCAAAAAATCGCCGCATTTTCTTCAGAAAGTCGGCAATACCTTTCTGTCAGACGCTGATTGAGAAAATCCACAAACTGCCTGCGCTTTTGTAAGATCGTCATTTCCGCTTCTGCCATCTGACGCTCCACCACGTCAAGAAAATCAAGATCCATTTTTTCCAGCTTCAATGACGCATTGCGCTCCTTCATCAGTCGATTGTAACGATTTAACGCATGGCTGTAACTGCTGTTGAGCTTTCCAATTTCAACATCCATCAATCGTCTTCGATAACGCGGGGAAGCGGTAAACATTTCCAAATCGGATGGTGCAAACAAGATCGCATTCAGCTTGCCGATAAACTCACTGGTACGCGGGATCTGCCGATTAGAAATAAAACAGCTTTTGCCCTTGTCATGGATCACACAAAAAAGATGTCGTTCGATCTCCTCATCGTTGAGCCAACATTCGATCCGCGCCAACGGCTTTTCGTGCATGATCAATTCCTGATCCTTGCTGATGCGAAAAGAACGAGTCGTTGAAAGGTAGTAAATACTTTCCAGAAAATTGGTTTTTCCCTGACCGTTATTCCCGGTGATCACGTTGATCCCCTCATCGAGCGTCACCCGGCAGTTTTCAATATTTCTGAAATTACGGCAGAGTACCTGTTTTATATTCATCGGGTAATCGTGTAGGTTTTCTCTTCGATACTGACAACGTCATTTTCATACAGCTTGCGGCCGCGGCGATCTTCTTTGATCCCATTGACGGTAATACGCAGCTGTTTTACAGCAAATTTGGCTTCTCCGCCAGAAGCAATCCAGTCCGTCATCTTTAAAAGCTGGCCAAGCGTGATGTACTCCGTATCAATTTTAATCATGAAAAAACCTCATTTCTGATGATTTGACATCGGTAATATTATAACACATTTAGGCGCTTATTGCGCGTTTTTATGGTAAATTCTCAAGGAATGAACAGGAGTATTAAAAAACAAAAAAAACGCTGAAATCGACTAAAAAAGCGGAAAATGAATTGATGACCTACAAAATCACCTGTTTGAAAGGGTTGGAAACGCGGCAAATTTTAAAATAAGGAGAAAACAAAAAATCGACAAGATCAATGGAAGATAAAACAGAAGCTAAATAAGAAATTTACCACCGAAAAATGAATTGTTCGCTCATTGATATAGAAAATGATCAATTCGTTAAAACAACTGGTAGTTTGATTATTAAAAAAGAGATCTTTCTATAGCTTAGATTGATCTCTTTCAACACTATCCACATCAATAATTGTATTCATTCGAGGTAAAACTTATTTTTTATTTTCTTCGAATTAAATTGTTTATACTATTAACAGTCAATCCTGAAATTGAACATAATACATCATTTGAAAAATTCCATCTTCATTTTCAAATACAATGTGATGTGTTCCCAATTCCTCGGAAAAACGAGTGATTTCTTCGCCATTTTCATACGCCGTTAATCCCAAAGCGGCAAAATCCAAATCTTTAATGATTTCATAATTCGGAATCCATAAATCCAAATATTCGCCGGTGATCTGATATTCTTCTTTCTCAATCAAAAGAGGATTTATGTTTAGTTTGTAAAAATCAACATAATCTTTCATAAAAAACAACGTGCTTGCGTCAAGAAGAATATCTCTGTATTCGCCATTCTTTTCCGTTCCGTAAATTTTCGATACAGAATCGATATTGACGGTAATCTCGTTATAATCTCTAAAACGATACTCTCTTCCATTATCATCTGTCATGGATAAAACAACAACTTGTCCTCCGGCTCCATGCAAAGGCTCAAATTCCGAATAAAGCTCTTGATCTTTGATCGAATCAAGAAAGCGTTCGGCATATTCCTTTGTTGGTTTAATCGTGATCTTACAACTGATATCGCTGATTGTAATGATCATTTCATTCCATTCTTCCGGCAAAAGATCAGAAAACAGTATTTCCCCTTCCGGAAACTTAAATTCTGCTGCTTCCTGCGTAGGCGTTGGCAATGCTGTTTGGATTGCAGAAGATTGCGAAGGTTCAATCCGAACCGACTGTCCAAGCGGTTCCGTCTTTTGACAGCCGATCAGTATCACAAGTAAACAAAGCATACAAAGAAATTGTCGTTTCAAAAAAAACAACACCTCTTTATTTTTTTTCATTATCGTGCACCCTTGCTGATTAAATTATACTGTATAATCTAACAAATTTTCTCCTTTCTTTTAATCATTATAATCATGATATTTTCATTAAACTGTCGCCATTCTTAACCCTTGAAATCATAAATTATCCTCCCTTATCATAATATAAATTTATACATTTTATTCTTCTAATCCCATTTAGTAAAAACTGTTTTTGCCAAAATTAGATTAATAAAGTTATTTAAAAAAATTAATTCTAATAACTTTTTAACGATAGTCTATATTATTTGAAAGCAATTTAATTTATCTTACTTTAAGGGAATAATCAGTATTTGTTCTAATTACAGTGTAGATATTATTGCTAAACTTGTCAATCAACCCATTGTCTGCTAATTTTTATCCATTTAAGCGATTTTACCTGTTTTGATTGACGTTAAATGATGTTTCATGTTCATTTCATTGTTAAAAAAGACGACGTTTCCGCCATCTTTGTGTTAGTTATACGTCCGTACCGGTAAAACCAGCTGCAAGATGGATTGATCACGCTGATTACGAATAATAAAAGGTTTCATCTCCCCACTGAACTGAATTGATATCGTCGTTGCTGAAAGAGCACGAATTGCCTCAAACACATAACGACCGCTAAATGAGATTTCCAAAGGAGCTCCGGTATAAGAGAGTACAGACAATTTTTCGGTAGAAGATCCAACTTCCTGAGATCGACTGGAAATAATGACTTCATCTTCCTTCATAGATAGCTTGATGATTGAAATCCCCTCGTTTTTGATAAACGAAGCGCGGTCGATCGCATTCAGCATATCACGACTATCGATCGTCAATTCATACTCAAAAGTCTGAGGAATCAAACGAGCCGTTTCAGGATAAGAACCCTCGATCAGCCGTGTCTGGACCAAATTATTTTCGATCCAGAACTGTGCTTTTCGATCCGAAACACAAATCAGCACTTTGCTGTCCTTTTCAATGATTTTAGCGACTTCATTCAAGCTTTTTGCTGGAATCGTTATATTAAAGCTGCTGTCATTATCCAATTCTGCAGTTTTACGGGCTAAACGATAACTGTCTGTAGCGACGCATTCCAACTGATGACCAGTACATTTGAAATTAACTCCCGTTAATACTGGACGAGTTTCTTTATCACTGGTTGCGAAGGTCGTCTGTGCAATGATCTTTAATAATGAATCAGCATCCATCTGAAATTGATGACTTGGTTTTGAAAAATCAATCAATGGATATTCAGAGACTTTTAACCCATTGATTTCAAATTTGCTGGATCCTCCACTGATTCGTGTCAGACTTCCATCGACGATCTGAATATTTACATCCTCTGCATCAATTTTTCGAATAATTTCTAAGATATATTTTGATTCAATGACGATTCCACCTGTTTCTCGAACAATCAAGCGAATATCTTCTTCATCAGCATGCAGCGTTTTCATGATCGAGATGTCAGCATCACTGCCTACCAGAAGAATGGAATCATTTTCAACTTCGATCTTGATTCCTGATAAAGCAGGAATCGGGGAATTGCTGGAAACTGATTTGGCAACGATCTGGAGTGCGTTGTAGAAAACCCGTTTTGATATGCTGAAATTCATGAATGAATCCTCCCTGTATTTTTTTCTTAATATAATAGATTTATTATTAAGACTGTGGAAATGTGGAAAAAGTCATAAACAACCCT
This sequence comes from uncultured Erysipelotrichaceae bacterium, assembly GCA_944327135.1. Lineage (GTDB taxonomy): Bacteria > Bacillota_I > Bacilli_A > Erysipelotrichales > Erysipelotrichaceae > CALVGQ01. The sequence continues at coordinate 8,820 of CALVGQ010000057.1, forward strand.
TTTTTACTTCTCTATTTTATCACTTTTAGCTGTGAAAAGAAAGTGGGAATAAGGGGAGAACTAATGTCCCCGAATTCGGGTTTCCAGTTCCAGGATCGCTTGCTGATAAAGCAAGTCTTTTTTTAGTTTCTTTTCTACTTTTTCGCAGGCACTGATTACGGTAGAATGATCTCTTTTTCCAAATTCTTCCCCAATTTTAACAAAAGGAATATCCAACAGCTTCCGGCAAAGATACATGGCAATATGACGGGCATTGGCAATATTGGAAGTTCTGGTTTTGGAAATCAGCTGTTGTTTGGTTAAACCATAATAATCGGCGACTTCTTTTTTGATCTTATTGATGGAGAGCTCTTCGGTGTTGCTCGAAGTGACCTGACCTTTAAAGATTTCAATGGTACTGGCTAAATCGATGTGATCGCTATTGGCACTGTTAATAGACATAAATAGAAGTCGATTGATACAGCCTTCCAGAGAACGAACATCTTTGGAAAAATGCGTAGCCAGATAGGCGATGACATCATCATCGATCTGAACGGAATTTCCAACTTGGTTATTGATTTTTAAACGAAGAATCGCCACGGCAGTTTCAAATTCAGGACTGTCTACACCCACAGAAAGTCCGGAAGAGAAACGGCTGATCAAACGTTCTTCTAATCCTTTGATTTCTGTTGGATGTTTATCACTGGTGATACAGATCTGTTTGCGGTTATTGACGAGTTCGTTAAAAATACTAAAAAATACTTCATGACTTTTTTCTTTTCCCGCAATAAATTGTACGTCATCCATCAACAGGACATCCAATTGATAAAGCATACGTTTGAATTGATCAATCGATTGATTCTGAATACTGCTGACTACGCTTTCGACAAAATCAGAGCCAGAAGTATAATAGATCTTTTTATCAGGATAATGCTTGCTGACATAATTCCCAATCGCATGAAGCAAATGGGTCTTGCCTAAGCCGCTGTTTCCATAAATAAAAAGCGGTGTATAAAATTTTCCTGGATTGTATGCACAAGCTAAAGCGGCAGAACGCGCTTCGTTGTTGCTTTGACCTACTACGAAATTCTCAAAAGTGAAATCAGGCTTTAATTTAAGCTGAAAAAAACTTTCTTCGGTTTGAGAAGAATGATGAAAACTTGGTTGATTGATAGAATGATTTTTATATTCTATTTCCGTAATAACATAACAGGAAATGGTTTCATTAAGTAAATAATTTAAAGCCAGCTCAATCAAATTCGTTTTATCTTTGATCACTTGTTTCGTAATTTCACTTCCAACGACGATGGTGGCTTTTCCATTATCTATGCTAACCAATTTCGCTGGAGCGTAGTAGGTGTCTAGAATTAGATTATCGATTCCTGAATTTTCGATCTGCTTGATGTAATCAATTGCTTTTTCCCACAGATCCTTCAGATAGCCTTCGATTGTTGTCATGTTTCTTACACCTTCCTCGCGAGGTTATTTTACAACAATCCACACTCGTTTGGTATAGAAAAAAAAGGCTCAAAAAGTTTTCCACAGAGAGTTTTCGAAAATAAGTGAAATTTAACGCTTTAAAAAGGTTAATTTAGAATAGTTTTCCACATTGTCAACAACTTTTCATTTGGGGAAAAAGTGTGATAAAGTTGCTATTTTTTTATCCACTGTGGATAATTGGGGATAAATTGCCTTTAAAAATAATTATCAACATGATTATCACAATCAGAAAAAGCTTTAAATTAAGGTGATTTTTAAGTTTTTAACACTTTTCAACAAATGTGGATAACCGTGAATGGTGAATTGTTGATTTCTGCTGGAAAACGAAGAGGCGTATCCATGTTTTCAGAGGTGACGTCACGCAAAATTTTCCCCATTTCGATGGAAAAAAGTGGAAAATCTGAAAAAGTCGATGAATTTCTTTAGAAAATGTTCACTTTTTTGCTCATAGTCTCATGCTATAATCAATATACTAAAAAGAGAAAATCAAGGTGAATCGTATGGATAAAAAACAACACGGAACCAAAAACGGGATCAGTCGCCGGGAATTTTTAAAGGGCTCAGCAGGCAGTCTTTTGATGTTCGTATTTTTTGGACTTTTGTCTGCGTGTCAATCGCAGAATCAAGAACAAAAGCCAATTGAAACGCCTGAAAACACAGAAATGACGGTCATGGAACCTTCCACAAGCAGCGATCCGGTACTGGATGATTCGATTGATCTGGTTAGCTTAAACAGCATCAACATTCTGGTCAACAAGAAACATCCGCTGCCGGAGGATTATGTACCAGAGGGAATGATCGCTCCCGATGTCCTTTGTATGAAAGACGGCATCTTGCTTCAGAAGGAAGCGGCAGAAGCAATCAAGGAAATGTTTGTGGCTGCCGAGGAAGAAGAAATCTATTTGGCTATTGGCAGCGCCTATCGTTCGTATGCGTACCAGAAAACACTCTATGAAAATTATGTAAAACGTGATGGAGAAGAAGCGGCGAATCGTTATAGTGCCAAACCGGGTCAAAGTGAGCATCAAACGGGATTGGCAGCTGATTTAGCAGCTTCGAATGGAAACTGTTATTTGAAAGATTGTTTTAAAGATACCGAAGAGGGAAAATGGCTGAAAAAAAATGCATGGAAATTTGGTTTTATTCTTCGCTATCCGGAAGGAAAAGAAGAAGTGACGGGATATATTTTCGAACCATGGCATTATCGGTATATTGGTCAGGACGAAGCTAAAAAGGTGTATGAATCAGGATTAACTTTGGAAGAATATTATGAAATACTGGATTAAAGGATAGCGATCGCTATTCTTTTTTTATGATCCTAAGTCTTGATACAAATATAAAAAAATTGCCCGTTTACCAGGCAATAATTTCGTATCCGGTTTCAGTCACTAAAACTTGAACTTCCCATTGAGCCGAATCACTTCCATCTTGAGTATAAATGGTCCATCCGTTGTTTCGATCTAAGTAAACAGCAGGTTTTCCTGCATTGATCATGGGTTCAATTGTAAACATCATCCCTGGAACCATCAGCATCCCCGTATTTTTATGGCTGACAAAGCTAACGAATGGCTCTTCATGGAATTCCAGCCCTACTCCGTGTCCTCCTACTTCCGCTACGACACTGTAACCATGCTGAAGGGCATATTGATGAATGGCATGACCGACATTGCCAATAGGAGTAAATGGAACGACTTGATCTAGTCCAATTTGGATTGCCTCCTTGGTAACTTCAACTAATTTTTGGCGTTGGGAAGAAACGGTACCTAAACAGAACATCCGAGAAGAATCGGAATAATACCCATCTAAAATCGTAGAAACATCCACATTGATGATATCGCCTTCTTGAAGAATTACATTGGGGCTTGGAATTCCGTGACAAACTTGATCATTAAGGGAAGTACAAACACTTTTTGGAAAACCTTCATAGTGAAAAGGTGCGCAAATTCCGCCTAATTCGTTAGTTTTTTGAGCCACGATCTGGTCTAGATCGGCGGTGCTCATTCCGACTTGAATTGTTTCTGCTACGGCATCCAATACAGCAACATTAATGGCTGCACTGGCTTTGATTTTTTCAATTTGATTTTGATTTTTGATTAAAGAACGAGGTGGAATCAAATAACCTTGTGCTTTCATGGCAGCACATTTTCGATCAAAGGCTTCGTGGCAGGATTCGTAGCTTCGACCACTTTGACACCAGCATGGATCAGTGCTTCTTAATTTTTTTTCAAACAGTTTCATTTTGAATATTTGCTCCCTTTTTTAGAAAAAATGCTGTTTTTATTTTAGCACAAAAGAAAGAAGAGTTCTTCTTCCTTTTGATCATTCTATGGAATGAACTGGATTTTATTCTTAATGTGATGATTCTCTATAAATATAAAGCTTATCCACAGTAAATGCTTCAATTGGTTTCGCTATGTTGATTTCATCTTATTATAAAAAAATTTAGATGGAAAACAAAAAGACATCCAGAATAGGATGTCTAAACAGGAATTTCTGCAGGTTATTTCACTTCTTGAATATTGCCCACTTTATCTGCCAGAAGAACGCTCATTTTTAATTTGGATTTTAATACCTTTGGAAGGTCGTTCCATTGCTTGCGGTAAATCGTTGAATCATTGAAGGCAATACTGTATTGCGCTTCTTCATCATCAATTTCCTTTAAAATAGCATTCAGTTTAACTGGAAGCGGCTGCTTTCTTCCGCGCCGAGAGCCTTGAACATTAATCAGCCACTTACATTCCTCTTTTCGTGCTTCGATAATATTTTTTTCGACGTTTGTTTCCCATCCCCGTTCTGCAAGCCAAGCGGTAATTAATTGAATCAGATTTTCAGTTGTGCGGTTGTTTTTCATCATTTGCTCTGCTTTTCGCAATTCTTCTTCTTTCGCAGGTCGTCCTCTTTTTTTAGGTGGGAAAAGAGCAGCTCGACCTTCCAGCTGATCAGTATAATACCGTACATCCAGATGGCTTCCAAATCCGGTTTGACCTTTTGGCCGACGTAGGATCTCATCACCTTCCAGCATCAGCTTATAAATTGCCTGACAGCAGGTTGGCATGGTGGCATGCTCAGGAGAGACTTGTTCGTGAAGTTTTTTTGAGCTGATTTCAATATATTTTACTCCTTCCTGATGCGCTTTATTTTTCATTTCTTGAATGACCTGCAGATAATCATTAATTCCTGGTCCTTTCATGACACAGTTCACACCCTTTCCGTAATGTCAGTTTATGACAAACCAGATGTCGAAAACCGTCGAAGAAAGGTGGAAAGAAAATTTATTTGCAAAGATTATTTTTGAATAGCAATACAACTTGTTTATTTTCAGCAAATTATCAGATTTTTGATCGTTTGGCCCAGTTTTTAAAAAGGGTACAAGAAATTGAGAATGAGATTTAAAGCAATAGCGAAACTTGTCATTGTTTGTTTATCAAAAAACTGCCGACTTTTTTTGTCAGCAGTCTAAGCGATTTCTTTAGTTTTTTTTATTCGTCATCAGATCCCGGAAGGTAAAAAATTTGTTCTCCTTCTTTTGAAAGCATATAATTTCCACGGGCATAGCTTTGAACATAATCAGGATCTTCTAATTTTTCACGCTGTGATGAGAGCTGTGAATTTTCCTCTTTGATGACCGCTAATTCCTGTTCTACTATCGCTAACTGATTTTTCAGTTCCACGGTTGTCATGACTTCCTGTACAACGTTATAAATCAACGCGCAGGAAATTCCCAAAGCCAGAATACTAAAGATTCGGATGAGCGGTTTTTTCGGCGTTCTTTTTTTGGTTACGACGATATTTTCGCTTCTTTTTTCCAAGATGATTCCTCCATTTTTT
>CALVGQ010000058.1 GCA_944327135.1 uncultured Erysipelotrichaceae bacterium
ACATGGATTTTCAGTCCATTGCTCTACCAACTGAGCTACAGAACCATTGGTTGCGGGGGAAGGATTTGAACCAACGACCTCCGGGTTATGAGCCCGACGAGCTACCAGACTGCTCTACCCCGCGATATTTGTGAATCATCGATTTTTTTATGGCGGAGGAACTGGGATTCGAACCCAGGCGCCAGTTTCCCGACCTACCGGTTTTCAAGACCGGACCCTTCAACCACTTGGGTATTCCTCCATCTTTGGTGGACCCTGTAGGACTCGAACCTACGACCAGCCGGTTATGAGCCGGCAGCTCTAACCAACTGAGCTAAGGGTCCGACTGATCCTTACGAGTTTTAAATGGTAGCGAGGGTGGGACTCGAACCCACGACCTTCCGGGTATGAACCGAACGCTCTAGCCAGCTAAGCTACCTCGCCATTTTAACTTTAGAATGGTCGGGATGACAGGATTTGAACCTGCGACACCTTGATCCCAAATCAAGTACTCTACCAAGCTGAGCTACATCCCGATAATAAATGGCGCGCCCAGTAGGACTTGAACCCGCAACCTTTTGATCCGTAGTCAAACGCTCTATCCAGTTGAGCTATGGGCGCACATTCACTTTAACAGTGCTATATAATAATAGCAAAACCCGCTTTAAAATGCAACACTTATTTTTTCATTTTTTCGGGATTTCTTTCACGTCCAAATAAAGAAAAGATGGTGGGGCTAATGGGACTTGAACCCATACGAGGTTGCCCTCACCGGATTTTAAGTCCGATGCGTCTGCCGATTCCGCCATAACCCCACATTTCCTTTGTCCATTTCGGACTTAGTTATTTTATCATTGATTAACATTAAAAACAAGTCCTCGTTCACGAAAAGTCCGTCGCTGCTGAGTATTTTACAACCATCTTTTTCCTTAATTCATCGACAGGTCCCTGATTTCATAAAAAAAACGAGATTTTTTTATCCCGTTTTTTTATTCCAATGGAGGTTCCTGCCGGATTTGAACCGGCGATCACAGAGTTGCAGTCTATTGCCTTACCACTTGGCTAAGGAACCGTTCGTTGCTTTCTTATTATACCAAATCATCTGGACATTGCAACAAAAAAATCCACTTTCGTGGATTTTTCACTTTATCGTTTTTTCAATTCTTCCAAAATCAACTGATTCGTCATGGCTGGATTGGCCTGGCCCTTTGACTTTTTCATAACTTGACCAACCAAAAAGCCCACAGCCCGATCTTTTCCATTTTTAAAATCTGCAATCGACTGCGGCTGTTCATTCAGCACCTCTTCAATGAGCGCCAAAAGAGCATTGGAATCACTCATCTGCTTCATGCCTTTTGCCTCCGCAAGCACTTTAGGATTCTTGCCTTCTGCCACTTCTGGGAAAATTTCCTTCGCTTGCTTGCTGGAGAGTTCTCCTGAAGCGATCATATTGATCATCTGTGCCACATCTTCCGGTCGGCAAGCCGTTGTTTCGATCGTTTCATTTTTCTTCGTCAGGATAGCCTGCAAATCGGTAATGCAGTAATTGGCCGCCATTTTGGCCTCTTTCGTTGAGGTCATGACCTTTTCGTAGAACTCCGAAAGGGCTTTGTTTGAGACCAGCACATTGGCATCATAATCACTAAGCTTATATTCTTCACGATACCGTTTGCGGCGCTGATCCGGCAATTCGGGAAGCTCTTGCTGAATCTTCTGAATCCATTCTGCATCCAAACAGATCGGGAAAATATTAGGCTCCGGAAAATACTTGTAATCGACTGCACCTTCTTTTTTCCGCATGCTGATCGTTGTTTTGGTTGCCTCATCAAACCGGCGTGTCTCCTGGACCACGGCTTCATTATGATCCAGCAGATCACTTTGCCGCTCGATCTCATAGTCGATCGCCCGTTGAACATTGCTGATCGAATTCAGATTCTTGATTTCGGTCTTGACCCCATAAACCGCACTGCCCGCCGGTTTTAAAGATATATTAACATCACAGCGCATTGAACCTTCTTCCATTTTGACATCCGAAACACCAAGATAGAACAAAATTTCCTGCAGCTTTGCCACATACGCTGCCGCTTCTTTTCCACTTGTCATATCCGGTTCAGAAACGATCTCTACCAACGGTGTTCCAGCCCGGTTATAATCGATCAAAGTCTCATCATCCAAATGAAACTGCTTTGCTGTATCTTCCTCCATATGCAGCCGATTGATTCGGATCTTCTTCTTCCCTGTTTCCGTTTCGATCTCGACCCAGCCATCGCGGCCAATTGGATGAAATTGCTGAGTGATTTGAAATCCCTTTGGAAGATCAGTGTAATAATAATTCTTTCGGTCAAACTTAACTACCGGATCAATCGTCAGATTCAGAGCCGTACAAGCCATGATCGCCGAACGTACAGCCGCTTTGTTTACGCAGGGCAATGTCCCTGGATGTCCCAGATCAATTTCGTTGGTGCAGCTGTTAGCGCTTTGACCAAATGAGGTCGGAGCACCAGAAAACATCTTGGTCTTCGTCTTTAATTCGCAATGAATTTCAATTCCGATGACAACATCGTAATTCATTCAGCCATCTCCTTTCCGGCATCTTTTAATCCTGTTCCTTCTTCAATCGCTAAACAAAGATTCAACAGATTTCCTTCATCAAAAGCCTTGGCCGTCAAATTCACGCCCACCGGCATCCCCTCGACCATGCCCATCGGCACCGTACAGCTTGGATAACCAGTAAAGTTCCCCAGCACCATGAAATTCTCTGCAATCAAATAACCGTCTGTCAGCTGATCCCGAGAAACATCGTCCAACTTCGGCGCACCACAGCGTGAAGCCGGTGCAATCAATACGTCTGCCTCATCCAGAACCCGTTTGACCTCATCGACAATCAAACGGCGCACACGCTGTGCCTGACGGAAAAGTTTTTCCTGATTTTCTACAAACAAACCATAGCTGCCAATGACAAAGCGTTTTCGGATCAAAGAACCAAATCCTGCGGTCCGGCTGTGAATCATGATCTCCTCTGCCGTATCCCCTTGTTGCTGGACACCAAAACGAATCCCATCCAAATTGGAATGATTCGCTGTCGCTTCGCAGTTTGCAATCAGATAATAGGTTGGAAGCATCGCTTTCAACAGCTTTTCATCCAGCGTCACTTCCACGATTTCCGCGCCCTTCTTTTTCAGATCTTCCAGCACCTTTTGAAACAAGGCCATCGTTTCCGGCTGATCGATCGCATCCGTTACATTTTTCAGCACCGCCACTTTTTTCCCGCGAATATCTTTGTTCAAAGCTTCCCGATAATGCGGCACCGGACGAAAACTGCTGGTCATATCTCGATCATCCCGACCAGCCAGCACTTCCAGCGCGATCGCCGCGTCCTCAACCGAACGGGTAAAATAACCAACATGATCTAAACTGGAGGCATACGGAATAATGCCATAGCGAGAAATCCGGCCATACGTTGGTTTCATTCCTACAACGCCGCAAAAACTAGCTGGCTTTCGGACACTGTCTCCAGTATCCGATCCAATTGCCAAAGGAACGATTTTAGCTGCGACCAGCGCAGCACTTCCTCCCGAGCTGCCGCCAGCCATCCGGCTTGGATCATACGGATTATGAACCGGGCCGGTTGCCGCCGTCAGGTTGGTTCCTCCCATCGCCAGCTCATCCATCGAAGCCTTCGCAAGGATCACCGCCCCAGCAGCTTTCAGCTTGTCCACAATATGGGCATTGTAGATCGGCACATAATTGTCCAAGATCCGGCTGGAAGCCGTTGTCCGGATTCCCTGTGTACATACATTATCCTTCAAAACAACCGGCACGCCATACAACAATCCTTGCGGCTGATCTTCTAAAGCATCCAACTGCTCCTTGGGATCGATCAGCGTCACGACCGCATTCAAAACCTTCTGACTGGCCTGCGCTTTTTCATAAGCCGTTTCAGCAAATTGCCGATTTAAGCCCTCCGTCTTTCGCATTTCCTGAATCGTCATCTTATTTCACCACCCTTGGCACGACAAAATGTCCCTGCTTTGCTTTTGGCGCATTCACCAGCGCCTCTTTTTGAGAAATCACATGACTGATTTCATCTTCCCGAAGGAAGGCCGTTTCTTCTTCAAATGGATAGATCATTTCTTCAACTCCGGTCGTATCGATGGCTTCCAGCAGCGCCAGCTGACGCGTCAGTGTCTCAAATTCCTGCACAATATCCTCTGCTTCCTCCTCACTGAGATCAAACATCAGATTATGCGCCAGTTTTTTAAAATAAGCTGCATCTTTTCTTTCCATATCTTTCTCCTTCTTAACTCATGTCATGAATCGACATCGTCGATTCCCCCTGGTTTTTTACCATTGTAAAATAAGTTTGATCAAACATTTTCACTTCAATGCTCAAGTCCATCTGAGAAGTATCCAGCGAATCGCACAATGAAGCCAGCAGCTGAGCTAGTGCACTGATTTCTGAATAGGTCTTCGCCTGAACATTCACCGTAATTTTTAGCGAACGGATCTGTTCGTCTTCAAAACGTCCCAATCCGGTCATATCCACGCTTTCCGGCAAAAAATCATGAATCGAATCTTTAATCGACACAAATTGAGAATACAGCGTTGCATCCAACGATTGTGCCAAATCACTTGGAAACAGCGTCCATTCTTCATTAATCGTGGTAAACTGCCCACTTCGTCCTGTAAAGTAAGCCTCTCCAATAAAGACCCCCGGGACACTCGAATTGGCCGATCCAGATGCATACAGCGCAATATAAATCGGACAGTCCGCATCCACTCCAGTCAGCTGACGCATATAACGCTCCAGCTTTCGTCCAGCGTTGCTGCCAACCGTATACAGCCGCTCTGTCGGGATCGTGATCGTTGTTTCCACTCCATCCTGAGTTGTAGTCACCGTAGAATTCATCAAAATTGCCAACGCGATCCCAGCTAGTTCTTCTTTTTCTTCAGCACGATAGAAATTCAACTCTGCAATATCATAGATCAAATAAGGAGATTCAACAGAAATCGCATCAGTGATCGCAAAGGTTCCCAGCGAAGGATTCAAACCATACGGATAATCCTCACTTTCTCTGCGCTGCAGCATCTGCACATCGGAAGCATCCAGCAAAAGACCGGCCGACTCCAGATATTCCTTGGTCGAAAAATATTCCTGAACCAACCGCTCCAATCCCTTCTCCACTTCGATCGCATCAAATCGCGACATCGCCGTTCCATGCCAATAACGCGCTCCAGAAAGCTCATACGGCATTTTCTTGGCATATTGTCCTTTCGTAGCAGAAGCGATGATCAAGCTGTCTTCCTGTTGCTCAGAGGAATCCTGACAGCCGCAAAGTCCACTCACTACCAGAACCAGACAAAGCAGCCCTTTAATGATCCTGCTCAAGCTTTCTCACCTCTTCCAGAAAATGTTCCTCACTCATCGTCGCTACTCCAAGCTCTGCCGCCTTGCTCAGCTTGGAGCCCGCATTTTCTCCATAAATGACCAGATCCGTTTTACGCGATACGCTGCCGGTCACCGTCGCTCCCATCGTTTCTAGCAGCTCCTGCGCCTCAGAACGGGTATACAGCTGAAGGCTTCCTGTCAGCACAATCGTTTTTCCGCTAAATACGCTTTCGATCTTTTGCTCTAAAAGGCAACGCATGTTTACTTTCTTTTCCTTTAAGAAAGCAATCATCTCCTGCTGCTTTTTTTCCTGGAAAAAGGCATGAATGGCTTCTGCTGTAATCGTCCCGATATCCTTGATTGCCTGCAGCTCTTCCACGGTAGCCTGCATCAAAGCATCCATGGTCTGAAAACGCTGTGCCAGGATCTTAGCCGCTTTTTCTCCCACCTGACGGATTCCCAGCCCGGTCAGCAGCTTCTCCAAGCTATTTTTTTTGCTGGCCTCAATCGCCGCCATTAAATTTTCATACGATTTTTCACCAAATTTCGGAGCCGCCAGAATTTCTTCACGGTGCTGATCCAGACAATAAATGTCTTCAATGGAATTCAGCCAGCCCCTTTCATGAAAGACCTCAACCTTTTTAATCCCCAGCCCGTCAATATTCATCGCATCTCGACTTGCAAAATGGGCAATTGATTCCACAACACGAGCCGGGCAATCCGGATTCTGGCAGAAATGATGAGCTTCCCCCTCCAGCCGGATCAACGGCTGATTGCATACTGGACAATTTTTAGGAAAATGATAAGGAATCTGTGTCCCATCCCGATCCTCCGGACAACTGCGCACGACCTCTGGAATGATGTCGCCCGCTTTACGAACAATCACCATATCGCCGATCCGAATATCCTTGGAAAGAATCTGCTCCTCATTATGCAGCTGAGCAAAGCCGACTTTCGTTCCTGCTAAAAACACCTGCGTCAGCCGAGCATTCGGTGTGCATTTTCCAGTTCTTCCTACGGTCACAAAAATATCTTCCAGCTTTGTCTTGGCTTCTTCCGCTGGAAATTTATAGGCAATCGCCCACTTTGGCACTTTGACCGTAAAACCCAGCTGCCGTTGCTTGGCATAATCGTTGACCTTGACTACCACTCCGTCAATATCAAACAAAAGACGGTCTCTTTGCTGGTGCATCTGCTCAATAAATGCCCAGACCTCTTCAATATTTTGACAAAGCACAGAATATTCATTGACCTTGAATCCAAGCTCTTTGAACCACAAAAGAGAGTCATAATGCGTCTTCAAGCCATATTCTTCCCCGTCAGGCAGATGATACCAGAACGCATCCAGCTTTCGTGACGCAGCTACCTTGGAATCCAACTGCCGAATCGATCCGGCTGCGGCGTTTCGACAGTTTGCAAACAATTCCTCCCCCGCTTGCTCACGCTGCCGATTCAGCTCGGCAAAGCTTTTTTTCGGCATATAAACTTCTCCGCGCAGCTCGATCTCCCCAGTATAAGGAATCGTCATCGGCAAGGAACGAATCGTTTTTACATTATGCGTAACGTCTTCTCCCACTTCACCATCACCGCGCGTGATTGCCTGCACAAACTGGCCATGCTGATATACGATGGACATCGCCAGACCGTCGATCTTGCATTCTGCAACATATTCACAAGGTCCAACCTCTTTCTCTACTTTCCTTGCAAAATCCTTGAGTTCTTCAAAGTTGAACACATTCCCCAAAGAAAGCATCGGGCGTTTATGAGGAATTTTTGCAAATTCCTCCAAGACCTGCCCGCCGATTCGCTGAGTCGGACTATTGGGATCAGCCATTTCCGGATGAGCGGCTTCCAATTCATTGAGCTCCCGTAAAAGCTGATCATATTCCGTATCCGGGATCGTCGGTTTATCCAGGACATGGTATTCATAATTGTACTGATTCAACAGTTTTCTTAATTCCAGAATTCTTTCAACCATACTCGCCTCCGAATTTCCAACTTATTATAGCACACAAACCCTTCGATCGCGTGGTAACCTTTCCCCTTTTTTCCTGGTCTGTTACAGAAGCCTTCCCATTTCTTCAAAAACCTTTATAATAATATAAAAATCGCCTTCAAAAAAGGCAAAAGGAGTTACGATGAAGTTATCCAAACAGAATTTGATTTTATTAAGCTTTATGCTCTTTTCCATGTTTTTCGGAGCAGGCAACCTGATCTTTCCGCCTTTTGAAGGACATCAGGCCGGCCTTCTTTGGCTGATCGGAATGCTTGGTTTTCTTGTTACTGCTGTTGGATTCCCGATTTTAGGAATTGCCGTCATTGCCCGCTTCAACGGGTTGAAGCCCTTGGCCGATCAGGTGCATCCACGCTTCAGCCTGATTTTTACGCTTTTGGTCTATTTATCGATTGGACCGCTTCTGGCCATTCCAAGAGCAGCCACTTTGCCTTATGAAATGTCCATTGCGCCCTATCTCTCGCCTCAAACCATTCAGCTGGGGCTGCTTCTTTTCTCATTGGTTTTTTTCGGTCTTTCTTGGTTTCTTTCCCGCAACCCCTCTAAATTGATCCTTTTTCTTGGCAAGATCCTTACGCCAATCTTGCTGCTGCTGATCCTTGCTGTCTTTGTTGCCGGTCTGATCCACCCTTTGGGAGAAATGGCCCCTGCGATCCGCAATTACGCCGCTCAGCCTTTTGCTGCAGGATTTATCGATGGCTACCTTACCATGGACACTCTGGCGGCGCTGGCCTTTGGCGGTACCATGGCCGTGGCCGTTCGCAGCTTAAACCTTACTCAGGAAAAGGAAATCGTCCGCTCCTGCATGCTGACCGGACTGTTAGCAGGAATCCTGCTTTCCGCCATCTATCTGATGCTGGCTTATTTGGGTGCGACCGCTTCCGCTACGCCGTTAGGAGAGAACGGCGCCGTAACCTTAACTTGGATCGTCACCCAGCTTTTTGGTCAGCCTGGCATCCTTTTATTGGCCATCATCTTCTTTTTGGCCTGTCTGACAACCTGTGTTGGACTGCTGACCTCCTGCAGTGAAACCTTTCATGAAATCGCTCCTGTCCTCTCTTATCAACAATATCTGGCGATCCTGTCGATTTTTGCTGCAATCATCTCTAATTTCGGGCTCAATACGATTCTTTCCTTTTCTGTTCCGATCCTCAATCTGCTCTATCCTCTTGCGCTTGTTTTAATCGTTTTGGGGCTGTTCCACCCTGCCTATGCACAAAATCGTTTGATCTACCCTGTCACGTTGAGTGTGACTGCCATAATCACCATTTTGAACATGCTGGATCAGCAGCTTAATTTTCAAATTCCCTTTTTCACTGCCTTGATCCGACAACTCCCTTTTTATTCGCTCTCTTTAGGCTGGTGTTTGGCAGCCTGCATCACGGCAGTTTTGCTTTTCTTTGCCGGCCGGCTCTTTCGCCATTTTCGATTCATGACAAAAAAAGAAGTTCAGTGATGAACTTCTTTTTAATAATAGAATCCCTATCAAATTTGTTTGGCCACTACGATCAAACGAAGATCCTCCCGATCACGCACACAGGTTTGCAGGGTCAGCAGATGATCTTCTTCTTTGATTTCTACTCCTGTCGAATAAAACGCCTTTTCCTGAATATGCTCCAGATAACTCATCAAGCGGTCTCCATAATCGGTATGAAAATATTCCAGATCCGGATTGCCCATTTCATAATAATAAACCACGGCAATCTCATATTTTCGGATCTCTTCTTTCAAGGTCAGCGTAATGATCCGATTCTGAGTATAATTCGCTTCTTCTTTCAATTGATGCAGCGGGCTAAACATCGCAGTCTCATCATAATACACATAATGTCCATATACAATCAGATTCTGATCTTCCAGGGTATTGCGATAATCCAGAAAAACCGTCCCCTGTCCGGCATAATTCCCCTCAAAATCAGTTTTCAGATATTTTTCATTATCTTCACACTGCACGACATTTTCTTGGAACAGCTGCCCAACCTGGATCATTCCGATAAAATCTCCATTGACTGCTGCCAACATTTCCATCTGTTTCTGGCGGCGCTCATTGATCCGGTTAAAATACCCAAACGGACTTCGTTCTTCCTTCACTTTTAATAAAGGGCTCTGCAGCGCAAAAGCATGAACGACGATCTTCTCTTGTTGAAACAGCAGCAACCCTGCCGACACTGCAAGAGCCACCAATGCAAGCAAAACGAAAACCACCGTTTTTTTCAGCCTTTTTTTTCTCCGTTTTTCGCTCATAATTCACCCCTGAAGAAAGGAGGATGAGCAACACCCTCCTGATCCTCTTTTATTTTCCTTTATCGGCCGTATTTGGAACGACATACGTCATCGAATTTCCATTGTTGTCTGTGCTCTGAACCGGTTTAGACGGAATGTCCTGATGCGTTGCCGCTTCCAGGGTCACTTCGTTTCCAGCAATCAAATCAAACAATTCCTTTGTCAGCGAAGTATAAATTTTTCCATTGTATTTCCATCCGTCAAACACAGTTCCTGAAGCCAGAGCCGGTACTTGGAATTTCGCGCCAACATTGCT
Source organism: uncultured Erysipelotrichaceae bacterium (assembly GCA_944327135.1). Taxonomy (GTDB): domain Bacteria; phylum Bacillota_I; class Bacilli_A; order Erysipelotrichales; family Erysipelotrichaceae; genus CALVGQ01. Next base: position 9,919 of record CALVGQ010000058.1, read on the forward strand.
CACTTTATAAGTCTGCGCAGCAATGCCATTGCTAAAATTTATTTTTGCCTCACGAGAATCCTTGATCACATGGAATGTACTGAATCCATTCGGATTCACAAAAGAAAGAGACTGCCCATCGATAGATTGGACTGGATAGAAGTAATTTTCTCCTTCATGCTCATGAATAATCAAGAAATCGGATTCATCCAAAGACTGATTAGGATCAATCAAATTTCCCACCGGAATCGTCATTTTAATAGAATCACTGACCTCCAAAATTCCGGCATGCCCCTCTAAAATCACGGCATTCTGATTTTCTCCCTCCGTAACAAGCGCTTCCAGTTCTGTCGTCACGGCTGTTGCCACCAGATTATATTTCGGTGTAATATCAAAAGTCAGGGTCTGCTGCGCAGATTCTTCGCCGCTATAATTTTCTACTGCAATGTCAATATATGGCTGAACCACGATCTTGAACTCTTCAGAATCAGCAAGAATGTTGTTCTCAACCAGTTCCATCTTGGACTGTGCTTTTGCCCTTTCAGTAATGATGGAATCGTCTTGGGCCAGACTTTCCGCTGACGATTCAAGCGCAATGGAAGTGTCCTGCAAATCCGAGATTTCGATGACTTCATTGGCTGAACTATGAATCTTCGTCACTGTCTCTCCCTGCACCACATCCGTCACCACGCCCAATTCCTGATTGGCTGTAACTGTAACCGCAATGGAACCAATTTTCTTGTCATTCACCGCTAAACGGGCAGTAATGTTCGCCGTTCCTGGATATACAGCGGTCACTTTTCCATTTTCATCCACTGTGGCCACATTGTCGTCATCACTTTTCCAGACAATAGAATCATATGCTTGTAAAGATCCCGTAACAGCAATCGTCTGTTCTTCGTATTGTTCTAATGTCTCTTCTGTAGTACTGATCGATACATTTGAGTATGGACGAACTACGTAATTTCCCTCCACCGGATAAGAAGCATAACCTTCCGCAACATATTGTTCTACATTACTGCTAAATGTTCCGCCAATCACCGAAATAGAAGGTACGCTCGCAGAAGTAGAAATGGTGCCGTAAAATGTCCCCGCTTGAATTTCCAGCTTTGCCTTCTCTTTCGCATCGGTTTCAGACGCCGTATTGTCCGAACCGCATTCGATTGTTCCTGTGATGGTTCCCGTCATCGTCTGATCAACAGTGACCTTTACGCCATCCTGATAACCATTGGAAGGCCAATAGTAAACATCAAAAGCCACCCCATCAGATTTAGCAACAATGTTGGTGTTTCCCTTTAATGTCAGACTGCCAAAATTATTGCTGACAACATAGCCTACGGCATTGCTTCCTTGAGTTGCATCCACTGTCATGTTTTCCAAAGTGAGATCACAGTAATTTTGAATCATCATTGTTACGTTGCTGGTATTCGCACGCAATGTTCCATTTTTCAAAACAACCTTATTTCCTTTTTCCAGATGAAAGGCCTGGTTTTCCGTACCGCTGGAACCGACCGCTCCACCAGTGCAGGTATACGTAAAGCCATTAAAATCAATCGTAATATCCACACCGATTTCATTGTCTTTGTTAAATAAACCGATTCCGTTTCCTTCCAGATCCTGAAGAAGCTTGATCTCTCCCGACTGATCAGAGGAATGGGCGACCGCCTCCACTGCATCCACTAAATTCGCATAATAGTTTCCCTCTGCTTGAACCGCTCCTTTTGAAACCGTATATGACTGATTTTCCTGGCTGACACAGTATCCGTTCGCAACAAAATTTGCTACTGGATTTTCTGTTTGGCTATTTGATGGATCAAAATTCTCGAAAGATCCCCCTGTTACTTCTATTTTTGCATTACTATTATCAATTAAGTTTAAAAGCCAATAAGTATTGTCGTATTTAGCTTCAGCCGAAAATTGACCACCTTGAATTTCTGCAATGGCATCATCTCCAGCTTGCACACAAGTTAATCCCGCATGAAAAATACCATTTTCAATCACAAGTTTAGAATGATCTGCTAACCTAAAAATATATCCGATACTATTATAATTTAAATAGCTGTCATCAAATGTAATCTTTCCATTGCCTAGAATTCTTAACTGCGCAGAACCGGAAAGATCCACTACCGCATTTTTTTCATTTTCTGAAGCCGAAAGAGTAATAGTATGCCCATTTAAATCTAAAATAAAGGCTTTATCTATGATATTCACACCTTGAATTAAATCTGCATCATTTAATAAAGTTATTGTCGATCCCGTTGCAGCATTTTCTAACGCTTCATAGAGTGAATCATACATTTTTGATCCGTCAGAAACAACAGAGTTCTCTGACGATAAAACAGAAATGTCATTATTTTCAGAAATACCTGTTCCTTCATTTTCAGTAATTTCTGGTTCCTTTGAATTTTCTTCATTTTTGCCGCCATCCGTCGCATAAACCGTCTGATTTACCAACGTCAGGACCAAAAGTAAAGAAAGCAGTGTCTTTGTTCCCTTTTTCATATTTTCCCCTCCTGTGGCATAAGTGTCTTTCCATATTTGCTCCATTTTTTGCTTAAAACGCAAAAAATCCCGAGCCACAGGATTTTTCTTTTTACCTTTTTATTCTATCCTGCAACTGGCTGCCATTTTACAGGCCCTATAGCTTTGCGTCACTGCTTTTCAACAGCTTTGCCCTTGAACTTTTCGATTTCTAGTTTACTAAATCGCCGTCCACTTGAAAAGTATTACACTTATGGTTAGATTATAATCAGAGCTGAAAAACAAATCAATGTATTTTATAATTTTTTAACAAAAAGATTATAATAAATTATTTTGAATTCAAAAAAGGAACCTCCAAAGCGGTTCCTTTCCTGGTTAGCTTTCTTTCTTTCGAATCGAAGGATGCGAAGCCATGATTTTTTTAACCCCATAAGGATAACTGAAGGCGATTTCAAGGACCCCGCCGTTCACTCGCACAACAATCCCCTCTCCAAAAACTCCATGAACCACCTTATCCCCTTTTTTATAGGAAGTTTTCAAACGCTTTTCCAGATGGTTTTCAAATGGCTGATCATTCAAAAACATTGCGGAGTTGAGCACAACTTCTTTCGGTTTACCTGTATCAAAGGTCGCACCAATATGCTCGATCATCGATTCATCGATCTCATCAAGAAAACGCGAACGGGTTCTTACTTTCTGCAGGATATAGCTGAATCCCGTTGATTCTGTTAAATAAAGCTTTTCTCTGGCCCGAGTCATGGCAACATAAGCCAAGCGACGCTCCTCCTCAATTCCTTTAATTCCTTCCTGCATCGAACGATCGCTCGGAAAAATTCCATCAGACATGCTGCAGACAAAAACAATATCAAATTCCAGTCCTTTGGCCGCATGAATCGTCATCAGCTGAACTGCCTGTCCGGTTTCGATTTCCGACTTGTCTCCATACAGTGAAACCAGCTGCAAATATTCATCCAAGGTACTTTCCGGATAGTTGACTGAAAAGCTTTGAACATCATTGATCAGCTCTTTGAGGTTTTCCAGACGATCTGTCTCTTTTTCTTCCTCCAGCATGGCCCGATAGCCGCTGTCATCCAGCACCATTTCGAGCAGTTTGAATACTTCAGTCTCTTTTTTTAGCCGACGCCATTTTTCAACCATTTCGACAAACTGGTCTAATGCATTTTGAATCTTCCCGCTAAAAAGACGCTGCTGGCGAATTGTTTCATACATCGTAGTACGGTTTTGGCGCGCCTGATCTAAGATCATTTCCAGAGTTTTGTTGCCAATTCCCCGGCGTGGATTGTTAATGATGCGTTGAAAGGCCAGATCATCAGCCTGCTCAATCATTCTCAAATAACATAGCGCATCCTTGATTTCTGCCCGTTCATAAAATTTTATCCCTCCAAAAATAAGATAAGGGATATGCTCATCCAACAGTCCTTTCTCAATCGCACGGGAACAGTAATTGCTGCGGTAAAGAACGGCAATATCGCGATAATCCTTCCCCTTTTGATGCAGCTCGGCAATCTTGGATGCGATCCAGCGAGCTTCATACTCTTCAGAAGCACTAGTATAATGGGTGATTTTTTCTTTGGATTGATTCGCTGTAAACAACTCTTTTTCGACCCGATGCTTGTTATATTGGATCACGCTGTTGGCACCGCCCAAAATTTCTGGGGAGGAGCGATAATTCTCATTCAGGATGATCGTTTCTAATGGAGAAAAATCCCGTTCAAAATTCATGATGATGTTGACATCAGCCCCACGCCAGGTATAGATCGTCTGATCTGGATCTCCAACGACATACACTGAAGACTCTGTCCCAGCTAAAAGCTGAATCAATCGATATTGAATGGCATCGATATCCTGAAACTCATCCACATGGATATGAGTAAAGCGCCTCTGCCATTTTTCCAGCACTTCACTGAAGGTTTCAAACATTTTGACGGTTTTCAGCAGCAGGTCATCAAAATCTAAAGCATACAGCTTATTCTGACGTTCCAGATAATACGCATAGACACGGGCTTTGTTTTTCTCTTTTTCCAAGCTGCCAGCAAACATCAATGCCCGCTCTACCGTGATTTCTGCCGCTTTGTTGTTGGCAATATAATCCAGCATGGAAGCAAAGGAAATCGTTTGTTTGTCTAAGTTGAATTCCTTATAAGCTTCCTTCAGGATTGCCCGTTGGTCTTCAGCGTCCATGACTGTAAAATTACGCGGAAATCCCAGTGTCACAATATCTTCCCGAAGGATTCGAACACAAAGCGAGTGGATCGTGGAAATCCACACCTCTGATCCGCTATCCAGCAGCATCCGCCGGACACGGTCTTTCATTTCATTAGCCGCTTTGTTAGTAAAAGTTATTGCCAGGATCTTGTTAGGCCAAGTCATCCGGTTTTCCACCAGATAAGCGATCCGTGTCGTCAGCACACGTGTTTTGCCGCTGCCGGCGCCAGCAATGATCCGGACATACTTGCTTTCTGTGGTTACTGCTTTTCTTTGATTTTCATTCAGATTCGCTGTCAATTCACTCATCGTTATCACCGCTTATCAGTATACCAGAATCATTTCTTAAACAAAATGAGAAAGAAAAAGAAATTGTTTTCCTTTTTTTTTACAAAATCCGGATGTCAGCGACAAAATTCCTTTTTATGCTATAATAATGGATAAAGTAAGGAGTTACTATTATGCGGATTATTGCAGATCAATGGCAGGACTACTGCTGTATCGATGCCGGAGGCAAAGAAAAACTGGAACGATGGAAAACTTATCTTTTACGTCGTCCCGATCCTCAAGCCGTTTGGAAAAAAAACGAAGATGCTTCACTCTGGAACAAGGTCCATGGTCATTATCACCGATCGAATCAAGGAGGCGGAAGCTGGGAGTTTAAAAAAGAGCTGCCGGAATTCTGGACCGTTCAATACCGGACGCTGACCTTTAAAGTCAGCCCCACCGGTTTTAAGCATACCGGATTATTCCCAGAACAAGCTGTCAACTGGGACTGGATGAGCCAACAGATCCAACGCAGTCAACGAAATGATCTGCGGATTTTGAATCTGTTTGCTTATACCGGCGCCGCAACAATGGCCTGCAGTCAGGCAAACGCCGCCGAAGTCGTGCATGTGGATGCTTCTAAAGGAATGGTCAGTTGGGCCAAGGAAAACATGGAGCTTTGCCATTTAAACGATCATAAAATTCGTTTTATTGTGGATGATTGCCTGAAGTTTCTTCAGCGTGAAAAACGACGCGGAAGAACGTATCATGGGATCGTCATGGATCCTCCAAGTTATGGCCGCGGCCCTAACAATGAAATCTGGAAAATGGAAGATCAGCTGAATGAGTTAATCAGGCTGGCTTTGGATGTGCTGGATCAAGACGCCGTCTTCTTTTTAATCAACTGCTATACCACCGGATTTTCCAGTATCGTTCTGGAAAACATTCTGAAAATGACAATTGGAAAAAAATACTCTTGGGGCCAGATTGAAGCGGGAGAAGTAGGTCTTCCTACCACCTCAGGTCTGATCTTGCCGTGCGGGATCTTTGGGAGATGGTCCCGTGATTAAGATCCTCTATGAAGACAATCATCTGCTGGTTGTCATCAAGCCAGTCAATCTTCCGGTCATGGCCGATCAAAGCCATGACCCTGATCTGCTTTCCTTATTAAAACAGGATCTCAAAGAACGCTGGAATAAACCAGGGAACGTGTATCTTGGCCTAGTTCATCGACTGGATCGTCCAGTGGGCGGCGTAATGGTGTTCGCTAAAACCTCCAAGGCTGCGGCGCGCCTTTCCCGTCAAGTTCAGGAACATGATTTTGTGAAAGTGTACCAAGCGGTCGTCTGCGGAAAGGCCGATGAAAGCGGTATCTTACAGGATCGGCTGATCAAGGATCCGCGTACCAACATGGTTCGTATCACCCATGGAACAGCGGGCAAAGAGGCTACGCTCAGCTTTCAAAGACTGGCTTATCAGAATGATTTGAGCCTAATCCAGATTCACTTAAAAACGGGGCGTTCCCATCAGATCCGTGTTCAATTTTCTGCTCGGCAATTACCATTATGGGGCGATCAACGTTATAATCCAGCCGCCCGGCCCGGTCAGCAAATTGCCCTTTGGGCCACTTCGCTGACCTTGACTCATCCAATCACTCAGCAACGGTTGACCTTTTCCAGTGAACTGCCGCAAGGTCGGCCATGGTCGCTTTTTAAAAAGGAGGGATAAGCGATGCCTGCAGTCAAAAAAAGAAGAAAAAGAGTCATCAGACGCCGTCTAAAAAAAGAAGTGGTTTTCGTTGCTTTAGCTTTTATCCTTTTCCTTTATATCTGCATCAGCATTCCTAGTCTGTTTACTTCCAATAAGCTGGCCAAGCTAGGCTATGATCAAGATGCAATCGCTGTCATCAAAGAGCTTAAGCTCAGCGATCTTCTGCTGGACAATCAATGGTATTCGGATCAACTGAATGAAGCCCTTAAGCAAGACAGCTTCCGCAGCGATCTGATCGAATTGTATCTGGCAACCGATGCTTTAAGCAATGATGATCTTCTGCTTTATGATCGCTTAGCCACGAGCTATTCGAAAGAAGATCTGATCTCCTGCTTTCAACAGCTGGAATTTTATGAAATGACCCCACTGCTGGTTTTTGATCCCATCGAAGATCTTAGTGGATATATCCAGGATGTTCTGAATCATCGGGCGCAGAATTCAAGCGATCATTTCGAACTTTCCAACTCCTATGTCACCTATTATCAAGACACGGAGCCAACAGAAGACCCTGGCAGCATCACGATGTTAGTCAATAAGCATTTTTACCTCAGTGAAAGCTTTATTCCAGAAAATCTGGTTGAAATGAGCGTCAAGTATGCTTCCAAAGGAGTGCAGATGACGCAGGAAGCCTATGATGCTTTTGCCCAGATGTGCGATGCAATGAATCAGGAAGGTCTCAGTATGTATGCTTCCAGCACCTACCGCTCCTACCAGTATCAGCAAGAGCTCTATGACGACTATGTCAAGCGGGACGGAGAACAAGAGGCCGATACCTATGCTGCCCGCCCTGGTTTTTCTGAACATCAGACCGGGCTGACAGCCGATCTGGCTAGCTCCAGCGGCGGTCTAAGCAAATTCGGCGAGTCCGCCGAATACCAGTGGATGCTTCAGCATGCCCATCAATATGGATGGATCCTGCGATATCCTGAAGGAAAAGAAACCCTTACTGGCTATGACGCAGAGCCATGGCATTGGCGATATGTCGGAGCAGAAACCGCAGCCAAGGTTCAGGCCTCCGGCCTAACTTATGATGAATACTATTTGCTTTATCTTCAAAAATAAGCTGACTGCAGTCAGCTTATTTTTTAAATATGGATCTGATATAATAAAAAAAGGGAGGAATTTTCTTGAAAACCATTGAAAAAGCTGGGCCTGAGCATACCCAGGAAATTTTAACGCTTGCCATGGAAAAGGCCGAAAAATACAAAACTGCTTTCGTTCTTGCTTCCTCAAGCGGCCGCTGTGCAAAAATGGCTGCTGAGCTCAAAGTCAGTACAGGCTTTTCCCAAAATATCGTTGTCGTCACGACAGCCGCGACGGCCGCAAGTCATGGAATCAACCGACTGGATGATGCCTTAAGATCCGCACTTCAACAGCAGGGGCTGCTCTTCGTTACGGCCGCTCATGCCCTCAGTGCTGCAGAACGCGCCTTTAGTTCCCGTCATCATGGCATTTCTCCGCTTGAAATCATGGCTGAAACTTTGCGTACGTTTGGTCAGGGAACCAAGGTCTGTTTTGAATGCAGTGTCATGGCCCTGGATGCCGGAGTCATTCCTTACAGTGTACCTATTGTCGCCGCAGCAGGATCTGGCGGCGGGCTGGATACTGCCATGCTGATTACTCCAAGTTATTCTTCAACCATTCTCGACACCCAGATCCATGAATTTTTCATTAAGCCCTGGGATCCAAGAAGGCCCTAAAAAGGGGCGCTGAAGCGCCCCTTTTTATTTTTTCAATTCGCCTGTTTCTCCATCTTCTTTCATAATTTGGACAAATAATGCTGCTAAAGTAGGATCAAACTGTGTCCCTGCGCAGCGCTCAATTTCGGCCAGCGCCTTTTCTTTCGACATCGGGTTGCGATAGCTGCGTTTGGTCGTCATCGCATCATAGGCATCCGCAATCGCCAGGCATCTTCCGGCAATAGGATTCTCCTCTTGTTTCAGCCGCCGCGGATAACCCTGTCCATCCCAGCGTTCATGATGCCCCAAAACAGCAGGAATAACGTAGGTCAGCGAGGGCAAATGACGAATGATGGAAATAGAATTCTCGACATGCTGCTGAATCACGGCATATTCTTCCTCGGTCAAAGTGCTAGTTTTATTCAGAATGTCTTCCGGAATCCCGATCTTGCCAATATCATGCAGCAGCGCTGCTTCCCGAATCAGCTCGATGTGTTCTTCATTCAAACCGACAGCGGCCGCCAGTCGGGCTGCATAATTGGCAACATTATTGGAATGATTAAAGGTGTAATGATCCTTCACATCGATTGCCGCAGTCAATGCATAGATCGTACTTGCATACTGCGCATAGACCCGCGGATTGTTTTTACCCGGATTTTCTTTTTTCAGAATCGGTTTTTCTTCCATCGTATAGCTGATGATCTGATTTTTTCCATTTTGTTTAGCGTAGAAAACGGCCATTTCCGTATGACTAATCAATTCCTGTAAATTCCCGGCCGCATACGGATATACGCAAATTCCCACCGAAACTGTAAGATTCTTTTCCCATTGATCCTCGGTTTCATCAAAACCGCGACCAATTTGATTCTTGACCATTTCTGCAATTTTTCTTGCCGCCTGGCCATCGGTATCTGGCAAAAGCAAAGCAAACTCCTTGTTGCCATAACGGGCAGAAATCCCAGCGCGGCCGCCTGTTGCCGATAAAATTTCTGCTACGCCCTGCAATGCGCGATCTCCTTCGCTTCGTCCATACAGCTCATTATACAAGGAAAAATCATCCAAATTAAATAAGATCAATGCAATGGACGACTGAATATGATCTTGAAATGCTTTTTCAATCTTACCAAAAAAGAATTCTCGATTAAGCAGCCCTGTCAAATTATCATGACTAGCTTTATGATAGATCATCTCATACAAATGTGCATTCTTGATCGCAATTCCACTAATCGAAGCAATAAAATCCAAAAACATTAAATTATCCTGGGTATAACGGGCATGCCCGTTTTTTTCTGATAATGCCAAAATACCTACCAGCTCAGTATCAGAAAATAGCGGAACAAAGCAGCCGATCTGATATTGATCAAACTGCTCCTTTTCTGTTTCCCACAAAGACTTGTACCAAACGCTATGCCTGAAATCGTTCATCGTTGCCGACTGCTGTTTCATACTCAGCCATTTTACACATGGACTGTCAAAGGCAAACATCAGCTGTTTGCTGTCAAGCATATTGGCCCCATAAAGCGCCCTATAAGCATGCTCCTCCTCTTTTTTCAAGCAAAGATAAATTTTTTCGACAGCAACATTTTCGCGAATAACCTGAATCAGCAGCCCGGATAGCTCTTCCAGCTGGATCGTTCGATTGATTGCTTCACTGTATTCTTTTAATAGCCGTGTTTGCCGATTCTCATCCCGCGAAAACATGACATCCAAAAATTGCTTGCTGGTATGATAGATCCCGATAATCAGCAAAGTAAACAAAAGCACGATTAAGGAAGTCGAATATTCAGAAAATTGCGGAAAGCGCAGCAAGATCGTTCGTTCAATCGGCTGGATGAAATTCACCAGAAAAACCAAAATTACCGCAGCCGTCAAAGCATAAGCGGTTCCTCGTGAAACCACCGGAGTCAATTTAAACAGACGCTGACGATACAGCATCGTCACCAGGCAACAGGCATTGACAAGACCGGCCAATGTATCCAGCGGATACTTGCCAATCGCAGGAATCGTGGCCAATGTCGTCCCCAGTGCTAAAACTGAAATGCCAATTAACAGTGGAGCATAATCGTTCAAAGCCCGCTCCTTATTTTGAATAGAGCGGAATATGATTCGAAACAAAGCAATCACGACCCAGAAAACCAGCACAACAGGAATCAGGATCGGCCATTTGGCCTCAAAAATAAATTCAGCTTGGCCCGCCGAGGTACTGACCACTGTGGCCTCAGTAAACAAAGCGTTGCTGAAATTCAGCATCAAAATCACCAGTGTCATCAGCAAAAAGACCCGCCGCTGAAAAAATCCCTGATAACCGACAAACTCACAAATCAAGCAATAATACAAATACGGAATCAAAAACATTCCGCCAATCGAAACCTTGCACCAGAAATCTACTCCCGGCCAAAGCATTAAACGCATCAGCAAGGAACCCCCTGAAAACAGGATAAAGCTGACCAGCATCATCATAAACAAAAGCACGGTCTTATTCTTTTTAACTGCCGTCAAAGCAACAAATATCAGGGAATACGCAAACAGGGCAAACGCCGGTATGATTACTGTTGGCATCGCTATCCCTCCCTGCTTCCTCTGGATATCGCCAAAAGATCCAGAACATCATATTTTTTTGCATTCATTTTCTGAATACTGCCATTTTGCTGACGATATCGCGCAAAAGTACCGCAGCAAACAATCGTCACCTTCAGCGGATCAATTCCCAGCATTTTCTGCAAATCATCATAGTCGGAATCAAAATATGTAAAATACGCTTGCAAATGACTCTTTAAAAGTCGGCTATTCAACGCATCGGTATCCACCGAACTTTTTTTCATTTCAACAATCAAATGCAAATACGGACGCCATTGTTCATCATATTCTTTCAGAGCGATCCAATCTTCAATCGCTAATTTGCTCAGATCGATCACATCCTGAATCGATTTCTCGCTGATTCGGGTAAATCCGGCAATATCGATGAGGGTCGGGATCCGATCCACAAATTCAAAACGCGGCAGTTCAATATGATTTTCCCGGTCTTCCATCGCTAAGCAGCGATAGCAGTCACCAGTCAAATAGCGAACAAAAGCCCCGCCTTTAAAAACTGTCACTACTAATTCATAGGTTTCATCTACCGTCAGCTCATCCAACAGGTATGTCTTTGGCTGATAACCAGGCTGACTGAGCCGAATCATCATTTCTTTCTCCGGAACAAATTCATAAAAGCAGGAATCTGGGAAGAAATACATACCATTGCGCGCCCAGCTTTCCGTAGCGATGCAGGTCGGCTCTGTTCCAGCAAAAATTTCCAGTGGACGAACTCCCCACAATTTTTCCAGCTTATCCTTGTAATAGCGGCTATCCGTTCCCGCCACGATCAAGGCTTTCATCTTAAACAGATCCCGTGGCTGCAGCCCGCGATGTTCTTTCTCACATTGATAGCGTGCTCTTAGCATGCGTACCAGCATTTTCGGATGAACTCCCAACAAAGACGAAGCTCCTTTTCCTTTCGCTTCCTGCAGCGCCATCGAAATGTAATAAGCCACTGCACTAAGCGCAAAGAAAATATCCAATCCCTGTTTCATTCCCATCTTAAAGCCCGTGACATTGCGTTCTTTAAATGACATCGACTGCGCCACTCGCGGAGAAGGCAAAACCTCCAGAGCAATCTCCTCTTCCAAAAGATGCGGAAGCAGTCCGGTAGCATAAGGCAAAGGAGCCACTCCATAAAGGACCTTGTCCTGTGCCGCTATCGAAAAATCACCACGGCCCTGACTGCTCGCCAGCATCAGGCAGGCAAGGGTGTTATTGCGAAAGGTATTCAGCATTTTTTCACTATAAGGAGCCGCCTTGACCGGATGACGGCCTCCTTCCCATGTTGTTTCGATCCAGACCGAAGGTTCTGAAGGAAGGTCCTGTCGGCGCCGTGAAAGCAGCGTATCTGCATAGTCCTCATAACTGGTCAGCCGTACCCTATTGCGAAATTCATCGACCGACTGCGGCACTTGTCCAGAAAACAAGCGTTTTCCCAACCGGCAATTTCCAAGCAGCTGGATCTGTTCCATCAACAGCCGCTGCTGAATTTCCATCGTACTTTTCAGATCCAGATCCAAAAAACCACAATATTCATTCCAGAGCGACTCATTCTCCTTCTTTTTTACCCGCTCGTCAAACCTCATTTTTTCCCCTCCGACTTCCAAAAAACAGTTCCTGTCTCAAAGCAGCGCTGCAAGCTTGTTTTGTTTGGAATTAAAAAAGGAACCGTTTTGCGATATTCTGCATAATTACTGAAGCAGCGCGGAAAAAAAATCCGATCCTGCATCAAAACATACATCAAGTTGCATCCGCTAAACCAAACACCAGCCCAAAACAGCAGACCAGAGCGAACTGCCGGGGCAAGAAAAAAGTAAAAGCCGGCCAGAAACAAGACGCCCGGATGCCGGCACAATGCATAGACACCAGTATCAACCACTTCAGAAAACTGTTCCTGAATGTAAGTTGCCTCAAAAGGAATGGCTAAAAAAAGCGTATAAAAAAGCAATCCACCGCAAAAAAGAGCCAGAATGCCCAAAACCATCCGAAATAAAGTATCTGGCATGACCGCCTCTTTAAACAAGATTCCCCCAGTAGCACCTAGCAGCAAAAAAGAACCCAAAGCAAAACAAGGCTGCAGAATCTTTATTTTCCACCAGCCCTGATTGAGATCATACAATACCATCAATACAAATCCGATACATCCCAAGACAATCATTGCGGTTCTCCATGCTTTCACAAACATTATACATGAAAAGAAGACAAATGAACCGAAAAACTGACAGGTTTCGCAGGAATATTTACAAAATAATACTTTTTTTCACATTTTTTCCAGTTATTTCCAGTCAATGTCCTCTTTTTTCTAGTTTTTCGTTTTTTTGTCTTGTTATCTCAGTTCATACAAACAAATTCCAGCTGCCACTGCCACATTCAGGGATTCAAATTGCTCCATTTCAATTTTAATATTCTGATCAGTCATCGCCAGGATTTCCTGGGAAATGCCTTGACCTTCGTTGCCTAAAATCAAAACAAATCGTTCTTTGCGCAATACCTGATGCAAAGGAACCGCTTTTTTCAAGGCCGTTCCATAAACTGTAAAACCTGCCTCTTTCAGCCGTTGGATCGAAGTCGCCAGCGAAGCACGATAAACCGGAAGTGCAAACAAAGCGCCCTGAGTCGAGCGAATGCACTTTTCATTATACAAATCAGCACAATCCTCAGAAAGAATCAAGAATTCATATCCAAAGCTGACAGCCGTACGGACGATTGTCCCCAAATTTCCCGGATCCTGAACTCCATCCAGCAGCACGCCCCGTTTCCAATCCGCTGCGGCAAATTCAGGCATACGACAAACTGCTATCATGGCCGCAGACGATTGATTCGAGCTCAGTTTATCTAGTATCTCCTGAGAAACAGCAATCGTCTTTTCCAGATGACTAAAAGCATGATTTAATCCTTGGCGCAAAAGCAGCTGACAGACACAACCGGCTTTCAGCGCCTCTTCAATCAGATGCTCCCCTTCAATCAGAAAAAGACCGGTCCGATCCCGGTACTTTTTCATCTGCAGCTTGCTCCACTCTCTGATACGCTCATTATGAACTGAATTGATTTCTTTCATGATCTTTTCCTTCTTTGATATGGTTTTATTGTATCACAGTTTCAATGAGCGTGGCGGTAAACCTTTCCGGCTTCCAGCGGGATTCCCTTGGCGGCAAACATTTCGCTCACCGTAACCAGCTGATAGCCTTGTTCCTGCAGCAGCACAACAAGCTTTTCTGTAGCCTCTGCAGTTGCTTCATACATGTCATGCATCAAAATGATATCTCCATCCTGTACCTGACTTATTACCTCATGGACTGTGCGATCCACATTCTGATGGGACCAGTCCAAAGTGTCAATCGACCAGGTAATCATAGGATAAGGACAAGTTTGGCGCAGCTGATCATCCACATTGCCAAATGGCGGTCGAACGATCTTCGGCAAAGCGTCAGTCTCTACGATTAATGCCAGCTCCGAAATACTGCTTTGCAGCTGATCCAGCATTTCAGTCTTGCTCATCTGACTCAGATCCTGATGGCCATAAGTATGATTTCCCAGCTCGCAGCCTAATTTTACCATGCGCTGGATCAAGGATGCATGATGGGAAACGCGTCCTCCTAAAACAAAAAAAGTCGCGTGGGCCTGATAGCGCTCCAGCACATCCAGGATTTCCGCAGTGACCGTTTCGTGCGGTCCATCATCAAAAGTGATCGCCACCATCGCCATCGCAGGATCGACCGTCTGCAAATCCTGATCCAATCGGTCCTGCTGAGTTAAATTCACGGTCATATCAGGCCCAAAAAAAGAACTTCCAATCACGGCAAGAATCAATCCCATCAAGCCGTAAAGCCAAAGCTTTCTTCGCATCGGATCACCTCATTGTACTGTATGTTGACACTTCCGATTTCATGAAAAAAAGGAAGGCCCGTCCTTTCTTAAAACGTTCCTTCCTGTCTTCGATTGTATTCCAAGCACCAGTCAATGCATTCCGCCACATCCATTACCAGATGCTTTGCCAAGCGCTTTGCCTCTTCACTGCCGCTTTGCATCGCAAAAGTATGTGACGCCTCGGGGAACATTTCCGCATCATTCAGCGCATCCCCAATCACGGCAATCTCTTCCGACTTCAAGCCATAAGCCTGCTTTAAATACTGGACAAATACCCCTTTGCTAGCCGTTCGATTGGCCACCTCGACCAATCGATCCCCGCTCATCGTAATAAAGCATTGCTCAGAAGCCAGATCTCGAATCCGCTCCATCACAGCCAACGCCGCTTCATGGGAGGCCATCGTAATGGATAATTTCCCAGCCTGTGTTTCCATCGGCTGCTGCAAAAAATCATCGATCGTAAAATCCATGACCCGGCCGATCCCGATTTTAGCAATATCTCGTCGATATCGTTCTACGACAGGATGATCCAACGAAGTAAAAATTCGTTCCGAGTTCAATCCTTGCACCTGCAAAATCTCGCAACTTGGAAATTCTTGGCGAATCATCGTGATTATCGCACAAATCAGTTCCTTTTTCAACGGCCTGGCCGCAACCAGTCGTCCCTGATCATAACAGACTGCTCCATTAAAGCCTGCTGCACGTACCCGTTCAAACCCATATTTTTCCATCAAATGAATACCAAATCCAATCATTCTTCCGCTTGCTACACAAAATTCAATCGTGGACTGGCGGATTCGATTTAAGGCCGCTTCGTTGCGTTCAGTCAAATCAAAAACGGTTTCACCATGGCCGGCAAATAAAGTTCCATCCATATCACTGACTAAAAATTTGATCATCATTCTCTCCCTCACTCGAGCTATTATCTACTATCCTATCATAAAACCCGGCAATACGCTCACTTTTTAATCCGTGAACGACCACCGGGTCATTAAAATCTTTTAAAGATTATTCGTCTTCTTCTCCAAAATCTTCAAACTGATAATCGTTCATGCAAACGACAGCTTCCTTGCCTACATTTACCAATCCTTTGATCTCTTCTTCTGTCGCATTTTCATCCAGACACAACAGCTGAAGCAGCATTGGGAAATTGAATCCAGCAAACAGATAAGTGTTCGGACGGCTCAGATAAGGGACCGCCAGTTGATTGACGCTGCCCCCCATAATATCGGTACAAAGAATGACCTGATCTTCTTCCTTGACCTTTGCCCAGAATTTTTCCAGTTCTTTTTTCGGATCACAGTCATCGATGTAAGCACTGATTGCTGTGACATTCTCTAAGCCAGACATAAAAATTCCAAGGGTGCTCAGCGCCCCTTTAGCCAGTCCTCCGTGGCTCATAATTACAATTTTACGCATATTTTTCTCCTTTTCTTAATTTTCTTTTTTCCTTGTTTTTTTGATGTTTCTTAACGGAAGCTGCTTCCCATCATCAGCACCGTTGCATGATATTTTTTCATCACATCCATCAGGTGTTCATAGTCGGGGTTCTTAACCAACTCATCGATCATCTGACGATCATGAAAGAATCGTTCAAGCAAATGCGGAACATACTCATTTTCAAATCGCTCTGCTTCCTGGCTCACTTTTCCGCGATCCCAGTAAACAATGATCTGAGCTTTATGCAAGCCCTGATTCCATAAAATCGGCCGCTTCAAAACAAATACACCGATCGTCACTTCCTGCGTATGCGAATGCATCCCGCTCAGCAATACAACATTATCCCGCGGTCGGGAAGCCATGATTCGTTCACACTGCAGCAGATCCTGCTTCAGCCCTTCCGGATCATCCAGCACTTCACTCAGCGATGCAGCGATCATATCCATGCAAGCCTCTTCGCTGCCGACATCAACCCCAGTAAAAATCCATTCTGGGCGAAGATAATCACGCATATGAAAATCACTTCGCCGACTGCCATTGACAAAAAGACTGCGAATTGCACTTTTTGCCGATTCATCAAAAAACAATCCAATTTCAAATACCGTCAGGCTATCTGGAAGAAAATCCAGTTCTTCGGCTTTGTACGAAGTGAACAGCAGGTCATATCCACTTAAATCCTTTTCCTTAAGCTCATACAATTCCAACACATCGATCTGCTCAATAAAACGTTCAAAATTTCGCATCAGTCGTTCCGCCATGCCCCGTCCAACACTTTTGTCCACATTGGAAACACAACAGGCACGAATCTTTTGGAATTTCCATGGAAAGCGTCCAAACACAGGATGAATCACCATTGCCAAACGGAGAATTTCTTCCTCGCTAATCACAATTCCATACTTTTCATTTAAATAAACAAAAGCCTGCATGGCCAACTTTTTTGCCATCAAAGAACTTTCAATCTGCACCTCACTGGAAAACTGCGTCGTATACAGGTGATAGCGTGAGCGTGTAAATAGTCCATCCAGATGCAGCGCAATATCATCGACCAGTTTGATATCTTTGTTGATCGAGCTGAAATCATTCATCAAAGCCAGATACTGCACCAAGTCAAAGGCAATATCCTTGCTTTCAAGAAATCCATCACGAAACATCTCATCCTGACTCAAGGCAATACGAAACCCCACAAACCCGATGGCCAGCAAAATCACATCTTCCCGCGTGAAAGTACAATGCAAAAGCTCTGCACATTGATTCAAGACCAGCTTAGCTACATAATAGGAGTTGCGGTTGGTGAAACGAACTACCGTAGACTCTGCATATTCCAATTGATGCCCAAGCTGATTGCGCACTGCAGAAATCAAAATCAACCGACTCAGTACCGCTAAGCTGGAAACAGAGAGATTATAGCTGATAAACATTTCCTGTAAAGAACGAATGATCATTTCGATCCGCTCCTGGATCGAACGATCAAAATGATAAAGCCGTTTGAACGTTTCCTGCTCCCCAGTACGAATCGTATTGGTAGAATAAAATCCGTACTCATAATTCAAACACAGCCGAATATCATGTTCCTCACCAACAATTTTTAAGCCATGCCGACTTTTTGAAATAATTTTCAAATGAAACGGCTCCAGAATCTCACGAGCCCGATTGATGTTCTGTTTCACACTGGTCCGGTTCATAAACAACAAATCGTCCAATTCTTCGATCTTGGTATAGCCCTGCGCACAAAGCAGATGGCGAATGACCAGATGCGTTCGATCCACCTGAACTGGATTAACGATATGATGCGGATTTTGCA
The DNA here is from genome assembly GCA_944327135.1 of uncultured Erysipelotrichaceae bacterium. Lineage (GTDB taxonomy): Bacteria > Bacillota_I > Bacilli_A > Erysipelotrichales > Erysipelotrichaceae > CALVGQ01. The sequence continues at coordinate 28,006 of CALVGQ010000058.1, forward strand.
GCGTTGTCGAATGAATAAACTGTTCAAACCGTTCCTGATCTGTCACTGAAAGCCAATATCCGCTGCCTGTTTTGGACTCGATCCATGCCCCCTTATCCGCAAGAATCTGATTCAAATCATTAAGATTGTTACGAATCGTTTTACTGGAAACTCCCAGGCTATTCGCAAGAAACTGCGAACTGACCGGTTCCTTTATTCGTCCAAGCCGATCCAGCAGCTGCAGCTGAATCGGCTGCATCTTTTCCCTCACCGTCTTACCTCCCCTTTATTTTAGATAGCCAAGACCTCCAAGTGCGGCTGTTGAGCAGCCCAGCTTTCAATCTCCTCCAGGGTTTTCGCATCATACACCAAAAAATCGACATAACTGTGCGCATTACCTAACGCCGCATTAATCAGCATCCCACTTTGCCGCTCGCTGAGAATCCGGTTGATTTCCTTTTCAACCACCTCTCGCTCTTGCTGTTTCTTTTCTCTGGAAACCGATGGAGCAGTTGGAAGAACCACGCTATATAATCCTACCTGAGCTGTGCGCAAAAAGCAACGGCCCAGCTGCTTTTCCTTAGGCTGTCCTTCCTCATTCAAAAGATCAAGGCAAAAACTGATTCCCTCGGTAATATCCTGACGCAAAGTCAGTTTTCGGGTCCGATAAGTATAATTTTCTGCAATAAAATAAATTTCATTTGGATCGATCCAGCCGCGTTTACGGCATTCTTTGTGCAGCTTTTCATCCAGCCGGTCCAACGAAATCCGCTCTTTCCCCCGTGCCTTCAGCTGTCCAAATCGATCCAAAAACTGAATGGATCCCAAGTATGCATCCACGGCCGTTTCTCCTAATGCATCCGTCAGCATCATATACAGCACAAGAAAGCTGTCCTGTTCACTTAATCCCTTCAATTTTTCCGTTTTCTCAACCTTTAGATGCATCCGATGCTTTTTATCATCAAAAGACGGCACGACCTTGACTTCTTCTGGAAAAAAAGTCATTCCATCTTTACTAAAGGTCCCCTTAAAAGCAGGGTGGCTATAATAAAAACGCCACCGCTTCTGCAATGATTCAGGAAGACGGGAACATAGATAAAAAGCCAAAATACGGCGCAGCGGATCCAGCGTCGTTGTAAGCTCAAGAATATATTCCTTGCCTGTTTTAGGCTTAGCTAGCCGAAAAGGCAGTCCAGGCAAAACCTTTTCCAGCATTTCAAGCATTATTTGATTGGCCTTTTCAAACTGCTCGCGGTCGATCAGCTGCTCCAATTCCGCATGCTGGCGGCTGAATTCCTTCATAAAAATTTCTGCATTTTCCCGATATCGGATCATATGTTTCTCCCATGTGCAATGAAGCACGCAGGACCTCCTGCGTGCTTCATGATGCTCCTAACTTGATGATTAAGCAAGAATACCAATCGCGGAAAGAACGATTGCCGCAATCAAGACGATGACAATCATCTTCCCGGAAGTCATTCCCTTACGACCCAGGCCCCAATAAATCAAAGCCACCGTGACCACATTACCAAAATGAGGAATGATCGAATCCAGCAGATCGTTGAGTGGCTGAACAACTTCACCATAGCTCATGGTAATACCAAATTTAACATTGACCGTCGAAGCAACCAAAGCCCCTACTACCGACAAGCCAAGTACAGAAGCAGCTTCCGTAATGTGCTGCAGCTGTGCGCTACGGGTTGTAACGAAAGAAACTCCCTGATCATACGCAACGAAGAACAATTTATAGAAAGCAAACCAGATTACCAGCTGAACGGCTTCCGCAATGACCCAGCCAACAATGCTGCCTTCCAAAGCCATATACGCTGCAATGGCACCCAGAATCGTCATGAACATGATCCAGATGATCGCATCACCGATACCAGCCAACGGTCCCATCAGCGCAGTCCGCATTTCTACAGCCTGTTTTGTTGCATCCGGATCTTTTGTCGATTCGATCGCAATGCAGGCTCCCAAAATGATATTTCCCATCCAAGGATGCGTATTATAGAATTTGAAATGGTCTTTGTATTTTTCAGCCAGCACATCAGCATCGCCATCATAGATCTTTTCCATTGCTGGATGAATAGAGTAGACCCAGCCTCCAGACTGCATCGTTTCATAGTTAAACGGAGACTGACGGGTGAAGATATAACGGTTCAAGCACCGCCGCAGATCTTTTTTAGTCAATACATTACTCATCGTAGTCACCTCCGTTAGAAACTGCAGGAGCAGCACTGCCCTTTTCCAATCCTTTGTAAACCATATAAGCTGCTACAAAAGCGAACAAAGAAATGGCAACCATGGACAGTCCCAGATAAGAAGCTGCCGCAAAACCGAAAATCATGAAGACACCATACTCGCGAATCGGCAGATATTTCATCAGGATCGCAAAACCAACTGCTGGCAGCATGCCTGCCGCAGTATTCAATCCTTTAATCAGCCAAGGCGGCATATTGGCCAGCAGCGTGGTAATGATTCCAGAACCCACGGTCATAACCAACAGGATCGGCAAAGTATACAGCGTAGCCCGGAAAATATTCCAGCCATGAGCCCAAATGCCCATCTTGTCAAACTGATGTTTTTCGGCGCAGTCCATCTGTTTATGAATAAAGAAGGAACCGCTCATTTTTGCCAAGATATCAAACTGAGTTCCCAGTGTCGCTACTGGAATTCCCGTTGCCAGACCAGCTTCTACACCGCCGCCTGTTGCAATCGCAAACACGGTTCCAACAACCGTTCCCATAGCATAATCAGGAACAGAAGATCCACCGTAACCACCGACACCAAGACCCATCAGACACAACGTTCCGCCGACGGTCAAACCTGTTGTAACATCGCCCATGATCAAGCCGGTAACAAATCCATGCAGTACCGCCACACCATAGCTGAAGAGCTGAACACTCATTCCGATCACGGTGAATCCCCACATCCACGCGCAGACCAGAAGGACCTGAATTGGAGTAAACATTTTTCTCTTCCTTTCTTATCAAATTGATTGGATGAAACTGTTAATCAAGAACTTCCTTGCAGACTTTTACAGGATCATCTGTTTTGAATTGACAGGTTACCTGAATTCCAGCATCCCGCATTTCACGAAGCATTGCCTTCTCCTCGGCATTGACGCGGACTGTCTTGTCCAGCACCGTCGTTTCCCCAGTATTCTGAGTAACATTTCCAAGATTGACCCGGGCAAATTTTACCCCGGCTTTGTACAAGGCATAAATGTCCTGAATCTCACGTCCAACAACAAAAACCCGTTGGCCGACGTAGTTTCCGTTGTTGATGTTTGCAGCGGCCTTTTCTGGCGCAAGCACGGACAGACTAACTCCTGCCGGAGTCGACATCTTCAGCGTACTGCGAATCACCTGATTGTTCGAAGCATTCTCGTTTACAACCATTGCTCGAGTGCAACGATTTTCCGGAATCCACATCGTCGCAACGATTCCATGGACCATTCGATCATCTACCCGAACATCAACAATACCACTGCTCTGCAGATACTCATTCATAAAAAACAATCTCCTTTCATATCAATCAAATATGCATATTTATCTGACAGGATTATTATAACCGCTTACATTTATGATTTACAGCAGTTCAATTTCCACTTGAATTTATCCTTTTCCGTCCTCTTTTCACTAGAAATGCTCTAAATTCTGTGATTTCATCACATAAAGTCAAAATATTTCCATATTATTATTCCTTTTTTGTGAAAAAATAAGAATTCAATTTATTCATTTGCTTCAATTTTCCGGATTTTCTTATTTTTTTTCCTTTAACAGCATAAAAAAAGCACTCATTTTTAAATAAGTGCCTTCATCGTATTCCATCAAAATAAGTTCTGAATCAGTTTCGCCACATATTCCTCGGCCTGGCCGCGCTTGAGCTGAGTTGAGATGCCATCATGGCCCCCATTAAACTCGCTTGCTTCCACGACATAGGTGCTGCTTCCATTAGCGTATCCCCAAACCAAGCAAAGCTTGGCATTGGAGCTGCGTTTGATCTGACGGCCAAAAGCGCTAGCCAACTCACATGGAAGGATAACCAGTTCCCATTCTCCTAGCCGAAGAATGGTGCTGTTCAAGCACAGATGAACATGCTTCTGAGCCAGCTTGCGTTTGTATCCGGCAATCTCTGAAAGCAGCCATTTCCGCGCATCAAATTCGGTCACCGTTGTCAGCTGTGCTTCCAGCTTAGCCAGCGCAGCGCTTAACGCTGCCTCATCATTTTCATAGTCAACTTCAAAAGGAACCTCGTGAATCTGAACCGGCGTCAAGGCTAAAGCCGCGCCATCCTTAAATCCGCCAACATGCGCTGCGATTCCTGAAGTGATTCGTTTCAGCTCCTGAAAATCATTGCCATGACGATACAACCGATTGGAAATATCGCCAGCATTGCCATTGCTCATCAAAGGTTCAACCCCAAGATAAGGCTTCAGCTCCCGCCGAACATTACCCAAAAGATCAGCACTGAGCCTTGTTTCCAACGGATTCATCACAGTAGAATGACAAGACATGTTTACAAAGGCAGCCACTACCTGACCTTGTTCATCCCGAAATTCCAGATCGGTAATCACTTCATCTCCTGCTTTATCCAAACCATTGCGGTTGCCATAGAACCCTTTGACCTCTCCTTGACGAACCACCGCCGTAGCAAACGGCTTCCACTGTCCCGATGCTTCTTCAATCGCTTCCATGGTCTGTTCAAATACAAAATCCTCATAACGGCAATCTTCTTCTGACTTTCCTCCGGTAAAGCCAGCCATTCCAAAATAAGGACCGGTATGCGTATGCGTTACACTGAATACCGTCAGCGCTGGCAAAATTCCCCAGCGCTGCTGGACGGCCTCCTTAATTCGAGCAACAAATTCAAAACTAACCCCAATCACATCGGCATTAATAAAGCAGCAGCGCGTTCCTTCCAGATTCAACAGCAGTACATGCACTTCCAACTCATCATGGACCCCCGTGGATTTTTCTGTCCGCATGGCATGACCGGCAATCGCTACAGAGCCGGAAGGCGTAATGAACCGAGCACTTTTTGCAACCTCAAACATCTTCTCTTCCTCCTAAAATTGTTCTTTCTATTTCATAGGCAACGCCATCCTCATCGTTGCTTAATGTCATTCGCATCGCCGCTTTTTGAACAGATGGAAGCGCATTGGCCATGGCAACAAACGGATACTTTTGAGCCATCTTCAAGTCATTCTGACCATCTCCCATCACCAAAACTTCCTGTTTTTCTAAACCAAGCCGTTCACAGATATGATCGACCCCCAAAACTTTATCCATGCCTTTCGGCACCAGCTCAATGCAATTGGCATTCACGACCATCACCTGTGCTGCCTCCTGAATGCGCTTTTGCAGACGATCTTTCAGCTGCTCAGCATCCTTTCTTTCCGTGCTGATAAACAGTCCGATCTTATCCAGATCCTCTTCCATTTCAAAATAACCAGTCATCTCGTTATAACGACGGCTTTCCTTTTCCGGATGATATTTTGAGCCGCCCGTTGGAGAATAAAACATGCTGATCTGATTGTTATGGGCAAAGACCTCAAGCTGTTCTTCCTGAGCCAGCTTCATGACCTGACGGCAAACAGCTAAGGGGATCTTGGCGCCTTTAGTCAGCGTTTTTGTACTAAAATCATACAAATCCTGTCCATTATTGCCAATCACAAAGCCCTGATAGCGTTCCAGACCGATCGTATCACACAGCTCCTTCAAAATGAAGAAACTGCGTCCGCTGGCCACAGCCACACGAACCTGTTTCTGACGCTGAGCAGCCAGCACAGCCATGCGATTCCGTTCGCTGATCTGCGCTGATGAATTAAACAGCGTACCATCCAGATCCAAAACTAATAAACGAACCATCTCTTCACTCCCTTCTTTCGCTGGAATCCTTTTCTTTTCCATTATAGTCAAATCCCTGCAAAATTAAAATAAATAAACCTTCCAGAAAATTATAGACTCAAAATGATCCAATAGATTACAAGATTCTGCTAAAGCAGCTGCTGCAGCCGCGGAAGAATCCACTCTAACAGCGTTCGATACCCGCATTCTCCGTCCTTCACATAGCAGATCTGCTGCCTTGGGCATCCGCCATGACAGAACAAACGGTACGGACAAGCCTCACACTCAGGCTGCTCTGCCAGTCCCTGATTTAAAAAGCGCTGGGCTGCGGCGGACTCACGCATCGCTTCTAACGTATCGTTTTGAATGTTGCCGATCCGATGCTCATCCAATCCATAAAAATCACATGGATAAACGCTGCCATCCGCTTCGATCACATACTGGATAAAGCACCGGCCGATCATCCCGCACTGATAAGGCGGCCGTCCGCTCAGCATCTCCAACAAATTGCTGAAAAGATTCACCTCAAGCATCCGTCCCCTTAACACATCCTCGAACCAGCAATCAAAAAACTCAGAAAAGAAAGAAGCATACAAAGACGGAGTCAAAGCCTCGTCATCTTGTTTTGCCAACGGCGGAAGACAAGGAATCAGCTGAACAAATTGAAAATGGTGGCTTTGATAATAACGATACAAAGCCCGCGGTGACTGGGCCAAAGAGCGAGTAACAACGGTCAGGATGTTCACATCGACCTGTTTTTTCCTAAGCAAAGAAATTCCTCGCAAAACCTGAAAGGTCACTCCTTTTCCAGCCGCATCCACCCGAAACCGATCCATGTTGGTCTGATAGCCATCCAAGGAAACTCCAACCAAAAAATGATGACGGTGAAAAAAATCAGCCCACTTTTCATCGATCAGCGTCCCATTGGTCTGCAAGGCATAACGAATTTCCTGATTCGTTCGAAGCTGCTCCACTTTCTTAACAAATTGCTCAAACCAAGGCAGCCCAGCCAAAGTCGGCTCTCCACCTTGAAAGCTAAAAACGATCGAGCCTTGATCCAAACTAGTCAGGACCCTTTGGATCAGGATCGTCTGCACTTCTTCGCTCATGATCCCATAGTTTGCCTGCTGACGGTTCTGACTGACATCCGCATAAAAACAATAGCGGCAACGAAGATTACAGCTGCTGCTGGCCGGTTTGATCATGACAGAAAGCTGCTTCATCCTTTTTCCCCCTTCTGCTTATCGGTTTAAGCTTACCATAAATTTCAGCTTCCAGCAGCTTTTTCCAAATAGAAATTCTCATATTCCTTGACTTTGATGCTCCAAACCCTCAAAAAAAAGCGGAACCATCCGCTTTAATTTCTAATGATTTCCAGCAGGCTTTCAGCCGCCATTTCCAGTCCTTCCTTCTTTCGGTTTAAAACACCAAGACAAGTATAAATTTCTCCCACAAAAAGCTTTTTTTCATACATGACATCCAACAGTCGATCGAAGATCTGGCGACATAACACCGGCATTTGCATCGGGCCAAACGGATTAGCAAAATAAGTCGAACAAAGACCGCTTTCCTGTGTTGTTCCCAATGCCTGCCGCTTTCCCTCAAGAAAAATCGTTTCAGCCTTGCCGCGATCGGTGAGCTGATGAATGCCGCGGCAGTCGGTATAATTGTTGGCATACAAAAACAAATCGACAGGATGAGCAGTCACAACCGTAGAATAGGGAGAAACCGGAACCACGACGCGTGCATTTGCGCTTTCCGGATTAAAGAAAATGGAACGGTCCAGATCCCGATAAGCACTGCCCTGCTCCAAATCATCCAACCGCACAAAGGCTCCAATCTCAGTTCCCTGGGCAACCAGCTGTCCATTGTCTAGATACAGTGCTCCCATATCATCAAAGATGATTTCCTGTTTGACGATTTCATCTTTGGCAATCTGGGAAAGCTGTTCGATCGTTTCTGATTTTCCAGCACCACTGTCTCCAATCAGCACAACCCCTTTCTGTCTTCCATCCTTCAAGGTAAGACTGACCATGGCCCCATGCAGCGGAAGCCAGCCCTTCTGCATGATACACAGATTGTGCAAGGTCAGGATCATCTTTTTTAAATAACCAAAATATTCGATCCGATCAGCATAGGAAATCTTCCCTACCCACATCGAATGAAGCGGATCATGATAATAGACAGTTTCATCCTGGCCATCCGGATTGCCAAACAGCAAAAGACAGTCCGGCTTTTGACCAATGCACTCCTCGGCCGCAGCCAGCTCAAACAGATTTGCTAAAGCGATCGCAGTGCCGGTAAAATCCCGGTGAAAATAAACATACACCAGCAGCTGTCCTACCTTGCATGGATAAGCGATCCATTTTTCAGGATCTTCTTTGAAGTCCTCCATCGGATGATGGTCGCTCAATTCAAACACGCCTTCCCGTTTGGTTGATCCAGGATGGATCAAAAGCGGTGTCCGCAGCAAAATTCGGTTAATAAATAAGATCCCGCGCAGCGGTGCATAAACCGAAGAAGCAGGCCATGGATACTCACGAAGCAGCAAAGCGGCATTGGTTCCCGCTTGAAGCTGGCGTAAAACACGGTTTTCTTCTCCTTGAACCTTTTCCTGAAGCGTGCGGTAAAACTGCAGGATCAGCTGATTGTATTGATTGTCCGCCCGCAGAAAACTAGTCGGCTGCAACCCTTCTCCATTAAAACTGGTCAGGATCGAAATACGCTGCTTGCTGCGCCAAAAATGATATCCTGCTTCGATCAGCTGAAGCAGTCGCTGCCGATCATTCAAATACGGATGACGCAGCTCCTCTGGTTTCAGTACCAGTAATCCCTTCAAAAGCCGAAGCAGATCCTGTTTGATTTGCTGCAGCGGAAGACCACGCTGAAGCCATAGGAAATTTTGCTGATCTTTAAGCGCATAATCGGCCAAAAAAGCATCCAAAAATTGACTGAACGCCGCTCTGGAAAGCAATTCTTCGGCATTTTCCGGGTACGACTGAGTGTAGTTGATCAAGGCCAACTTGCGGCTCAGGATCAATGATTCCTGCATCCTATTTCCTCCTCTGTCTGACAATTTCAAAACTGAGGGCAGCCAACGCACTGGAAGCATTCAGCGCATTGCGGAAAGAGCTTGCATAAGGAATGTAAATATTCTGATCGCTCTGACTCAGCACGGCTTGACTGAGCCCGCGCATCTCTCCGCCAACAGCCAGCAGCAACGGGCCTTGAAAATCAGCTTCATAATAAGGTATGGCCTCTTTCCGCGTTGCACAATAGATCTGGCAGCCTGCCTGCGCCGCCTGAGCTACTGCTGTCGCCAGATCCTCTGCAAAGCAGATAGCCAGGATCTCGCTGGCCCCTGCACTGGATTTCACGATCGTTCCCTCGACCGTTTCCCAATTTCGCGGACGCAGCAAGACTCCGCTGCATCCGGCAGCCGCCAGGGTCCTTAAGGCATACCCTAAATTGAAGGGATCCTCAATGCCCTCCAGCAGCGCCAAAAACGGCTTCGGTGCCTCGAGGCATTCTTCCAGGGTCTGCATGCTGCGGGAGGAGCCAAAGGCCACGATTCCGCCATGGGTTTTCCCTTCCGCCACAGCATCAATGTTCTGACGCTTTTTTCGCAAAACCGGAACCTGCAGTTTTTGCGCCTGATGAATCAAAAAGGCAGTATCATGGTCGTGCTTTTTTTCGTCAATCCAAATTTCTGTCAATGTTCGGCGGTGGTTCAACAGCACGGCCTTGACGCTCAGCGCTCCTTCAAAGCGAATCATCTTGCTTGCCCCCGGCGGATCATATCACCCGCACTGACCGCAAATGGGATTCGGATTCGAACCGTTTCCATCGGTTTGTTGCACACTTCGATCTGTTCTCCTGCCTCATTGATGATCTCATCTGCCAAAAACTGCTGATTAACCAGTGTTGGTCCAAACACTTCAAGCCGTTCCCCTTTTCGAAAATGATTGCGGACCTGAAGTACTGCCTGCTGCGCTCCCTCATCATAGTCTAATACCAGACCCAGAAAATCATGCGTCACTCCTGAACCATTAACCCCATAAAGATGATCCCGATGATCCGGGATATGATCCAGAAAGCCTGTACAGGTCGGACGATTTTCTGCTTTGGCAAATTCTTTTTCATAATAAGCGATCTGCTGGGCTGACAAAGGCCCAGGATGCTGAAGCACCTCGTCAATCAGCATTCGATAGGTTTTTACCACGGTGGCAATATAATACGCACTCTTCATGCGGCCTTCGATTTTTAACGACGCCACATTTGCCGCGATCATTTCCGGAATATAACGAAAAGCCAACAGATCTTTAGAACTCATGGAAAATGGACGATCAGCATCGCTGATCCTTTCGTCCTTTTCTAGAAGATGATATTTCCAGCGACAGCTTTGAGCACAGCCGCCGCGATTGGCATCCCGCCATGTCATCGCATTGCTCAAGGTACAGCGGCCGGAATAATTGACACACATTCCCCCATGGATAAACGTCTCAATTTCCAGCGGGCTATTCTGGGCCAAATAACGAATTTGCTCCAGACTGCATTCGCGGGCTAAGACGACCCGACTGACCCCCATTTGCTGATAGAACCGAATGCATTCCAAATTGGTGCTGCTCATCTGCGTGCTTAGATGAACCTGTAATCCAGGGGCCCATCGTCTGGCTTCTGTAATAATTGTCGGTGAGGCCGCAATGATCGCAGTGACCCCTGCCTCTTGCAAATCCATCAGGTATTCACGCAGTCCTTCCAGATCTTCATCATGCGGAATGAGATTGACCGTCACATGGATCGCACTGTGGTACTGTCGGGCAAATCGGACCGCTTCCCGAATGTCCTTTAAATCAAAATTGCTGGATCTCGAACGCAAGGAAAACCGCTTTCCTCCCAGATAAACAGCATCCGCCCCATAACGAATCGCGACCTTGGCCCGCTCCAGATCTCCCGCTGGAGCCAGCAGCTCAATCTTCTTTTTCATTCCTTCACTCCTTCACCAAATTGGTCTTCTGATGCATGTAGCCGCTGGAGAGCGCCAGATGCGGATATCGGGCCTGCCGCTCCTCCATGACCTTCTTTGCCGGCTGGCCAGCCAGCACCTGATGAAATCCATCCAAACAGTCAAGAAATTCTTCCTTTTTTAAAAAATGATTATCCAGCCGAAAGCGCTCTGCTCCACTGGCTATCAATGGCTTTAGCTCAGCATATGCCGCCAGCGTATAATCCGTATAAATCGTTGTTCCCGCAGCATCCTCCACAATCGGCATCCGGCCTTGGCGGGTCGTTTCTATCAAAACCAGATCCTGTTTTCCGCTCAGATCCCGATCACTTTGGATCTCAGCCTGATAGGCGCTCAGCAACGCCCGTTTGGAATAAGCCATCACCAGATGTCCAAACAGAATCAGCTCTGTCTTTCCATGGACCGAAGCGATGATCTTCTGCATCTCCATTAGCGTGATTTCTTTCGACAGGATCACTCCGCCCAGTCCCAGATCCAAATAAAACTGAACATCCCGGGTATTGCACATCAGCGTATCCGGATTATAAAAACAAAGACTTTGCCAGCCACGCGCTTTGGCCCGCATATACACCGCCGGATCCGTATAATCGATCCGATTGATGCCCAGCGCTTCGATCCGATCCAGCGCCTCTTCCAGTTTCTCAAGATCTTCATCAAAATAAATCCGATTCAGCATGATCCCTGCCTGCAAGCCTAGTCTTCGACACAAAGAAACCGCCGTTTCAATTTCTTCCCAGCTATTAAGCTGCGGCACCCGACTGGCCAGACTTTCCGGAGCCAGCAGAATCGTGGTAATTCCATGCTGCTTGTAATCTTTCAGGTCCTGCATCCCGGTATAATAAGTGATCCATTCCATTTTTTCACGTCCTTTTTACCCAGATATAGTTTACCCTATTTTACCAGGGGTTGCCACTATTTCAATAAGCGAAGGAATTCTCATTGACAAAACTTTAAAACGAATTAAGATAAAAGAGAACAGAGTAGGGTCATGGGCGTTAAGTGCTGAGGTGACGGGGAGTTGCACCTTGGACGAAAAGAACTTCTTGCGGTCCATGATTCGCATCCCACTGAGACAAAAAAGAAAACGACCTCTTTTTTGCACGGGTGGAAAGGAGGCCGTTTTGATGAAAAAACTCTATTCATTTCCCTTTTCCCGCAGTTATTGGAAACAAGCCGGCAGCGAGCTTCGAAATCTGCGTAAGCTGACGCTTTGCGCCCTTCTAATCGCCTTGCAGATCGTAATTTCTTCTCTTTACATTCCTGTATCGGAAAATCTTCGGATCTATGGCAGTTTTTTTGTTACCGCGCTGTGTTCCAGCATTGTCGGACCGATCATGGCCCTGGCTGCCGGATTTATTCAAGACAATCTAAGCTTTTTGATCCATCCCAGCGGAACCTATTTTTTTGGCTATACCTTATCGGCCATGGCCGGAGCATGGATTTACGCATTATTTCTTTACCGCAGCAAAATCACATTGGTTCGACTTGCCCTTTGCAAGCTGCTGGTCAATCTTCTGGTTAACGTGCTGCTAGGCAGTCTTTGGTCAACGATTCTTTTTTCTAAAGGATTTTGGTTCTACGTTTCGGCCAGTCTGTTCAAAAATCTGATCCTGCTGCCCCTGGAAATTTTGATCCTGTATCTGGTCTTCCAGGCCATCGTTCCCTTCTTATACCGCAGAAAAATGATTGCTGCAGATCGCGTTACTCTATTTTAAAACCTGCTTGCGCAGGTTTTTTTATTATTGCTTGATCCCGCCAATTTGAATCGAAGCATCTTCTTTTGTGATGATCGATGTATATTCCTGGTAGATTTCCTGATAGGATTCGTCAAGCTGATCGATCGTCTTTAGCTGAAGATTGCGGTAACCCGCTTCATAATCCGTAAAAATCAGATCCGCCTTCGGCTCCTTAAGCTGAATGCTGACACCGGCCGGCGTCACCGTTTTCTCAATCGTCAGCGCCCCCATCAATCCGATCGTCCGCATCAGGCCATCCTGTGCAGAAATCAGATTTCCTAAAGAATAATAAACCAAGGTATCATCGATCCATTCCACCGGCTGAATCACATGCGGATGATGCCCAATGACAAGATCGACTCCAAGATCGGCCAAAAACTGCGCCATTTCCCGCTGTTCCTGGGTTGGCGTATGGGTATACTCTACGCCCCAATGCATGGAAACAATCAGCACATCCACCTGTTCTCGAACCCGCTCGACATCCTGAGCAATCATTTCCTTGGTATACACATTCACCAAATATTCTTTACCCTCTGGAACCGGGATCCCATTGGTCCCATAGGTATACGCCAAAAGCGTATAGGTGATCCCATTGACCTCACCGATTTTCAATGCGTCGCGCTCTTCGAACGAACCCGCCGAGCCGGCAGTCATCGCCTCCTGATTTGCCCAGTAAGCCAAGGAAGCACGGATCCCGGTTTCCCCCTTATCCAAGGTATGATTGTTTGCCAAAGAAACCAGATTAAAGCCATAGCCCATCATAACATCGCCAAATTCCTGCGGAGAATTAAAGGTCGGATAGCTGGACAGTCCCAGCGCTGTTCCACCCAAAATCGTTTCCTGATTATAAAAGCAAAGATCATACTGCGGTGTTATTTCCCCTAAGACCGCCGTCATTTCACTAAAATCATAGCCGCCATCGTCCGTTTGGGCCTGTTTATACACGGCTCCATGAAGCAAAGCATCTCCAACCATAAATAACGTCGCGCTGCTTTTTTCGCTGAAATTCAATAGCTGCGGCTGCAGCGCTGCTGTCTGAGCCTGACTGCCGCACCCGGTCAGCCCCAGCAGCAGACAAAGCAGCCATCCCCACCATCGTTTCATTTCTCTGCCTCCTCATTAATCAAAAAAGGAATATCCTAAATACACATAAAAACAAAACAGCACAAACCCTTCAATTCCAAGGAAATCAAAAAATGCTTTCAGCTGTGGAAAAACCACTGCTCCCATCTCCCAAAAAATGAAAAAAAGCAGCAAGAATGAAATAAAGATTTTTTTCAGCCAGCTTTCATTTCTTCTTTTTCTAGCATGATATAAACTGATTCCAAATCCAAACATCACCAGCGCCCGAGTCAAAATAACCGCCGTCGTTTTCAGATCCCGCGTTAAAAAAGAGGCGTCCAGGCGTACCAAGAATCCTCCTAAAAGAAGCAGAATCAGCGGCAAACCATATCTTCTGAAAAAAGTGCTCATGTCTTTTCACTCCCTATGAATCCCTTTTATTATACTGATTTCCCGCTTTTTTTTAAATCCTT
>CALVGQ010000059.1 GCA_944327135.1 uncultured Erysipelotrichaceae bacterium
GATTTCCCCCGCACTAGGCCGATCCAAGGCTGCCAAAAGATTCAAAAGCGTCGTTTTTCCCGATCCAGATTCCCCCATGATCGCAAGAAACTCCCCTTGTTCTACTTGAAATGAAACGTTTTTCAATGCCACGACCTGATGATTGCTGAAACGAGACATGTAGATCTTTTTTAAATTCCTGACTTCCAATAACGCCATAATGACCTCCTTGATTATTGTATTAATCAACTAATACACTAGTACAATACTACAGCGAATGGCCGCTGTCAATCCTGTTTCCCTTTTTCTTCTTCGAAATCTGCTGATTTTCTGGCTTTCATGATATAATTACAGAAAAAAATTCAAGGGGGGATTTCAATGGAGATTCAAGCTTTTCGTCAGGCCATGCATCACAATATCGATTCCGTCATGGCCGGATGTCAGAAGCTCACAGATCTTTTCATCACCGCGGCACTGGTCGGCGGCCATGTTTTGCTTGAGGATGTTCCCGGGACCGGAAAAACGACCTTGGCCAAAGTATTTTCCCGCAGCATTGCCGCCGATTTTAAACGGATCCAGTTCACTCCGGACCTGCTGCCTTCTGATATCACCGGAACGACGATCTATCGTGAGGACGAGCATCGTTTTGAATTCCGTCCTGGACCAATTTTTACCGAGATCCTTCTGGCCGATGAGATCAACCGTGCGGCACCGCGCACCCAATCCAGCTTATTAGAAGCCATGGAAGAACATCAGGTCAGCGTTGATGGGCTCACTTATCCATTGCCGGCATTCTTTTTTGTCCTCGCAACCCAGAATCCCATCGAAAGCGCTGGAACCTTTCCGCTTCCTGAAGCGCAGATCGATCGTTTTTTGATGCGGCTTTCCATCGGATATCCGGAATTGGAGGAAGAAAAACGCATGCTTCAAAAGCACAGTCAAGGTCGTCCGCTGGATTCGATCTCATCGATCCTCACTCCCCAGGAATTTCTATCCTTTCGTCAGCAGTGGATGCAGGTCCACCTTTGTGATGCTTTAACAGAAACGCTTTTAAAACTGGTCGATGCCACACGTCATCATGAAAAGATTGCCGTTGGAATCAGTCCGCGTGCAGCGCTGTCAATGGTTCAAAGTTTGAAAGCATACGCTTTTTTACAAGGCCGGGATTATGTTCTTCCGGATGATCTGAAAATTTTGATTCATCCTTTGTTTGATCATCGTCTGGTTTTAAATAACACGCTGCTGCAATCCAGAAACACGGCCCTTTTGCTCGATGAGATCTTCTCCTCGATCCCGCTTCCTACGGAGCACTTTCGGGCTTTTTAATCATGCTGATCCTTTTTATTCTGTTTCTTATCGGGGCAATCGCACTGGCCGTGCGCCTGTTTGAATTTCGCTGTCTTCATCGTCTGGAAGCCTCGTTGATTCCGGAAGTTTCCCGCGCCTGTGCACAAGAGCCGTTTGATCTGATCCTTACGATCGCCAATATGAAAATGATGATCTTGCCTGTGATTCATTTGCGGATCGAGCTGCCCAAAGACATCGAGGTTCTCAACGAACCATATCCCTCTTCTTCAATGCTGGAGCTATCGACCTCGCTTTTTCCCTATCAGCGGGTACGCAGGCGCATTGCCCTGCGATCTCCCCAGCGCGGCCTGATTACGCTCAAGGGGCATTTGGAGTTCACCGATTTTCTCGGTTTGACCAGTCAAACGCTATCCTTCAAGCCGATTTCGCTGATTGTGCATCCCGCTTTTCCTGCCGAGCCGATTCAGTGCAAGGCTTTAAGCGGGCTTCTGGGCGATCAGCCGATCCAGCGCTGGATCCATCCGGATCCGATCTTCTACACTGGCAGCCGAAGCTATACCCAGCAGGATACGATGAAAGAAATTGACTGGAAAGCCTCTGCCCGCTTGCGCGAGCTTCGCGTCAAACAACATGATGGCACCACCGATTTTCATGTCTATGTGGCGCTTTTGGTTGAAAACAATGAGAATCTTTTTGCGGAAAACCCTGATTATCTTGAGGATGCCGTCACCTTTTGTGCCGGACTGATCCAGCTCGCCCAAAAAAATCAAACCGCTCTTGGATTGATCAGCAATGCAGTCAAGAAAGCAGATCCAGGCCCCGTCTTCCGCCCTGCCTCTGCCCCGCATCATCTGCTTTGCTGCATGGATACCTTGGCCGTATTAAGTCCTTTTAAACAGTCTTCTGGACTTCGCATTTTACAGCAGCTCTATTCCTTCTGTCAGCCCAATGATGAGTGCTTTTTGATTGCCCATCAGCTCACCAAGGAAATCCTTGATGCGCTGTCTTCTTTGGAAGCTCGCGGCATTTTGATCACCCTGGTGCTGGCAGTCTTGCCAGAATCCATCATGCTTCCGCCTAAAACCAGACTAGTCCATTTACCAAGGAGGCAGTTGAAATGAGAAAATGGTTTCATTTAGTCCCAATATTTCTTTATTCTTCATTCTCCAGCAGTCTGGTTTTGACGCTGCTGCAGCCGCTGATGGCCGCTTTTGAGCTTTCTTTTTTTCTGCTATGGCTCCGCCTTGTTTTAGCAGGAATGATTTTTTTTAAAATCCTGCATCACACCCGACGCATGATCCCGCTGCTTTTTACCACCGTGATTCTTGCTGGAGGATGTTTTCCCTATTCTCTTATCAGCTTTCTTTTGGGAATTCCACTAATGGCCCTGCTTGGACGCTGCCTGCTTTTTCTGGAAGATGCCGAAGCCCCGGAAATCATCAAGCTCAGCGTCGGCTCTTTGCTGATCGGATGCCTGTTATTGTTGGTAAGCGGATCAGGAGGAACCGCCTTGCAGCAAGCCGGTTTATCCTTGGCCCTGCAAACCGTTCTGATGCTGATCCTGGTCAATCTGCGCCGATCCAGTCATTGGATGGATGCGACAGCTGTTTCTTATGCACAACGGTTTTATGTGGGACTAGGGTTTTTCAATCTGATCGTCGTCATTTTTCAGCAGCCGCTCTATACGCTGATCGTTCAAGGAATCAAAATCGTTTTAAGCTTTTTAAGTCAGGGACTGACCCTGCTGTTTCAGCTTTTTGACTTTCTTTGGCTGCTGCTGGCTCAGCTTGTTTATTGGCTGCTTTCAGCCCTTCCTTTTTCCTTTACAGAAACAAGCAGCGATTCTTCAATTTCCCCTACTTTCGAGCCTTGGAATGAGCCGCTGGAAACCCAAAACACCGCTGCTCCGGTTTTTTTCAAATCCGTGATCCTGATTTTAGGCGTTGTTCTTCTTGGCTTTGTAGTCTTTCTATTGATACGAAATCTCAGCCGCTCGATCCGTCGTTCTATGATTGTTCATCAAAATTCAAAAAACGAGCTCCATGACTGGATCGATCCCTCCACGATCTCCCACAGTCACATTATTCAAAGAAAAAGGAATAAACTGCCGCGTTCCAAGATTCGCCGGCAATACAAAAAAACAGCCGAAAAGCTGATCTCTCTCAACTACCCGTATCCGATAACCATGACCCCTGCTGAATTTCTGGCCTCTCTTCCCCAAAAGCTGGTTGACGAAACTGATTTTTCCACTCTCACCCAACAATATCAAAAAGCCCGCTATCAGCGGGAAGAAAAATAAAAATAAGAAGTTCCGTGCTTCTTATTTTTTTGAATTCACCATCACGGTCGCTTCCAGATTTTTTTGTGCCGGTCCATCGATCAAACGGCCATGATAATCGAAGCGTGATCCATGACACGGACAGTCCCAGCTTTTTTCATCCGGATTCCATTCCAGCTGACACCCCAGATGCGGACAGCGCAAGGATACCGCATACACATCTCCATATCGATCTTTATACACTCCGATTTTTTTCCCTTCGATCGTCACTGCACCGCCATGCTCCAAGGGCAGCTCTTCTGCTGAAAAAGACGGATGCTCCAGCCATTCCCGCAAAAGCCCCTCCGTGGCCTGCATGGCCTCCTGAAGGAAGACTGTGGGCTCTCGAAACATAGATCGCAGGCTATCAAAAACCTGAGCGGCCAAAAGATTTTTTCCTAAGATTCGCTCTTTTAAAAGCAGTGCTGCGGCCATGGAATGGATCATTCCCCATTTGTTGAATCCGGTAGCCACCAGCCAATGCGGGTGATCATGGCTGTACTGTCCAATATACGGCAAGCCATCCAGGGTCATGCAATCCTGCGCTGACCACGCCAGCATGATCCGATTTTCGGGAAATAATTCCGCTGCTTTGTTAATCAGCTTTTGATATTGTCCTCCTGAACGATTTTCTCCCGTTCGATAGGCTGCTCCGGTCATAATCAAAAGATTCCGATCCCAGCGAAAGGAATACCCATCGTCATCAATACCATAAAACATCGCCCCTGGATTCGGCACCGATTTCAAGACCAACACATGGCTGCGTTCCTGATGCATCTTCATAAAATAAAACCCCGGCAGATTAATCGTAGGAAAATGGGTCGCAAACAGAATCCATTGGGCTTGCACCGTTCCTGATTCCGTGATCACCGTCTGATCTTCCACACGAAGAACAGGCGAACATTCGTAAATGGTCAGCTTTTCAGTAAGAGCAGCCAAAAATCGAAGCGGATCAAACTGCGCTTGATTTTCAAAGCGCAAGATGGACGCCATGCCATCTGGAGTCATTGCATCTTCCTGATACACCGCTTCAATTCCCAGCTGTTTTGCCGCTTCTTCCTCCTTTTGCAGTTTTTGCGGATTTTTTTTTGAATACAAGACCGCCGGAAGATGCTCAAACTGGCAGTCAATGTGTTGTTCTTCAACGATCCGCTCATATTCTTTCAAAGCATTCTGATAAAGCTCCACTGTCGCCTTCGCTTTTTCTTTTCCCTGCTTTTGAAGCAATTCCTCATAAAAGCCATCCATCTGCAAGCTTATCTTGGCGGTAGTTCCTGCGGTCTGCCCCTGAGCGATCCGGGCGGCTTCTACAATGACCACTTGAAACCCCGCCTGCTGCAGCTGCCAGGCACAGCAGCAGCCAGCCATGCCCGATCCAATCACACAAATGTCCGTCTTGATCGAACCGTTCAGCTTTTCTCTTCTTGCCAGTTGGGTTCGCTGGGTCCATAGCGATTCCATCATATCACCTCAGTTTTAGTATGGTCCATCTTCAGGCAGAATAAGCTTTCAGCTTCCTTTTTATCAGAAGATCCCATGATTTGTCGCCCTCGATTCCGTTTATGTCCAATCGTCTTGGATCCTCTGTTTTGTTTATGATCTTGAAAGAAGGGGTCGAAGCTGTTTGAAAAGACCCTGAATAAATTCGCCTTGGGCTTAGCTCTTCAGGGCAAAGAATTTCAAAGAACCCGATCACTGCGTTGATGATTGATAGGCTAACGGCCACAAGAAACATGGTCAATTCTTTCTTAAGTTTTAGTTTTATAGTCATTCCTTTCTGCATTTGTATAAAGCAATAGATAATTAGATAATTATCAAGAAAGGGGAGATAATCATAACCACCAGTAAAACTGGTGATCTCCACCGGCCCTATAAGGGCCTTTTGTTGCGTAAGGTCTTCGCCTATTGAGGTCCAACAGCCGCAACACTTTCTCTTGCTGTCTCTTAAAGAGGCTTT
>CALVGQ010000060.1 GCA_944327135.1 uncultured Erysipelotrichaceae bacterium
CGGAACCGGTTGTGGAAAGTGTTGTCCGTAGTAACAGCGATCGTTTCGATCATCGTCTTTGTTCTGACAGAGAACATGCGGCTGCCGATGCGGTTTGTCGACAAATGGACAGTGCTGATGATCCTGTTCTTCGTGATCAATGCTGTATCTTTGTACTTTGGCAGAAGATGGCATGAAAAGGAAGACGAGGAAGAAGCAAACGCATAATAGTCTAAGAACAGGAAGCCTTAGGGTTTCCTGTTTTTTTCTGAAGTTCAGATCGCTTGGAAAAAGAAAAACTGATTTGATCTGTTGATTTTGCGCCTAAATAAGAAAGAAATAGGGTATAATGGTAGCATGAATGGAGGAGTGGATTTGAAAGGAAAATGGGTCCTGATCCTGGCATTGTGTTTATTGGCCGGGTGCGGTTCAAAAAAAACGCCCAGTAATGATGAGATTGATAATCCGGAAAGTCCTGCTCCTCAGATCGAGGAGATTCGTTTGCCGGAGTCACCGGGAATCCTGACTGAGTCGGACGATCTGGTTTTGGTGGATTACAGCTGCACCGATCAGGGATATATTCGGGCGAAAACGCTGCGAACGGATCATTTGAGGCTAAAGATCCGAATTAACTTTGGAGAAGAAGTCTACACTTACGATTTAAATAAGGATCTGGAATTTGAGACCTTTCCATTGACTCAGGGAGATGGCACGTATACAGTGATCGTTTATGAGAACATTGAGGGAACGCGGTATACTCCATTGTTTCAGTTTGATATGGAAGTCACTTTAGCGGATCCGAATCTTCCGTATTTGTATCCGAATCAGATCGTGGACTATGATGCGGAAACGACGGCTGTGAAGAAATCGTTTGAATTGGTTGCAGAAGAGAAAACGGAATTGGATCGGGTGAAAACGATTTATGATTATGTGACAGAAACGATTGACTACGACTGGGATAAGGTAGAGGCTGCTGAAGCCAGCTTTATCTTGCCAATTGTGGATGAAACGCTGACAACGCAGAAAGGAATTTGTTTTGATTATGCGGCACTGATGGCAACCATGCTGCGGGTGCAGAACATTCCGACCAAAGTCGTAACGGGCTATGTGGAGGAAGGTTATCATGCTTGGGTCGAGGTGTATATTCATAATATGGGATGGATTGCTCCGCATATTTATTTTGAATTGGATACCTGGACCCGGATCGATCCGACGTTTGATGCACTGGATAACGCTTACCGCGGAAAGTATACAACGAGGTATGTTTACTAGGAGGGGATATGATGAAAAGAAATCTTAAGCAGGAAACGACGCTGTTTTGTGAACAACTGGCGATGATTCTTCAATCCGGAATTGCACTGAGCGATGGGATCAGAGCGATGGGTGAGGAGGTTGAGGATGCTCCGTATCAACATCTGCTTTTGCAGATGGCAGATCAGTTGGATGAGCAGGTTTCATTCAAGGAAGTGCTTGAAAAGGCGGGAATCTATGATGAATATATGATCCATATGGTTGAGGTGGGAGAAAAAAGCGGCTATTTGGATCAGGTGATGACGCAGTTGGCTATTTATTATGGCCGAATGGATGAAACTCGTGAAAAGATCAAGGATGCGGTAACCTATCCGGGAGTTTTGATTTGTATGATGCTGGCGGTAATCGGGGTGTTGGTGATCAAGGTGCTTCCGCTTTTCAGGCAGGTGCTGAATGGGATGGGGGCCGAGCTAGGGAGCTTTGCTTTGATGCTGATGCAGACAGGAAACCTGTTGGCTAAGGTCGGCCTGGTAATCCTGTTGATTATAGCTTTGGTGGTTTTAATAAGTTGGTTTCGAATCAAAAAGGAAAAACGTTCGTTGATGAGTGTATTGAGTAGCTTTCCACTAAGCAAAAGAATGGGACAGGATCTGTCAGTCGCCCAGTTTGCATATGCGATGAGCTTGCTGCTTAGCAGTGGATACGATACGGATGAAGCCTTGGCGATGATGCCGGCTATGTTGGATGATGCAGGTTTAAAAAAGAAAATCGCGGCCTTGCGAGAACGAATTGCTACGGGAGATTCTTTTCATCAGGCCTTGGTTGAGTCGGGTATTTTTAAGGGCATTTATAATCGTATCTTGGTCATTGGGTTTAAGGCTGGAAAGGCCGAGGAAACGATGGCTCGGGTGGCCCAGCAGTATGAAGATGAGGTGGATGCGAGCATCAACCGTTTTCTGGATATCATTGAGCCGACCCTGGTAGCAGTGCTTTCAGTAATCGTGGGAATCATTTTGCTGTCGGTGATGCTTCCGCTGATGAGCATCATGTCGAGCTTGGGTTAAATGAAGATGAGCTTGAAAGGACGTTCTTCGCTTTTTCTAAGTATTGGATTGACAGCGGCGATCCTAATGATTCTGTTCTTTGGACTGGATCAAACGGAAAAAGAGATGGAACAGAATGAACCGCTCCGATTGGAGGAGAGCCTTCGGCGTGCTGCGGCGGATTGTTACAGCATGGAGGGTTTTTATCCGGCAAGGCTGGATTATCTGATAGAGCATTATGGAGTGCTTGTAGACGAGGAACGTTATCATGTGTATTATGAAACGATGGGGTCCAATATCATGCCGGTAATCGAAGTGATTAGAAAGGAATGAAAGAATGCGCAGATCGTATGTTGTGGAAGTGCTGTTTACCTTAATCCTGTTTACGGTCTTTGTGCTGGGTTCCTTTTTTATCTTGTTGTTTGGAGCAGATGCGTATCGATCCTTGGTGGATCGGCAGAATGAAGAGGAACAGATTCGGTTGAGCTTAGCTTATCTTTCGACTCGCGTACACAGTGCACCTTCAAAAGATGCCATTTCTTTGAGTGAGATCGAAGGAACTTCCTGTTTATTGATTCGTGAACAAATCCAGCAGAAAACGTATGTAACGGCGGTTTTTTGGAAAGATGGCGCTTTGATGGAGGCTTTTTCAGAAGAGTCACGGCTGAAACTGGAACAGGCGGTAAAGATTGCGGAGGTTAATGGACTGACCATGCAGGAGGAAAACGGGCAGCTGATCCTGACAGCGTGGGGAACTTCTGAAATCCCGCAAAGCCTGGTTTTGATACCACGGTAGGAGGGGCGAATGAAAACAGAAAAAAAATCAAGATCGTTTAATTTTTTGATTGAGCTGCTGATATCATGTTTGTTCTTTGCATTGGCTTCGATTCTGTGCGTGCAGCTGTTTGTAAAGGGAAAAGAGCGAGGCGAGCTGGCACAAGCGATCAGTACAGCGGCCTTAGAGGCACAAAGTGTGGCAGAACAATTGCGGAGCTATCAGGGAGAGGAACTGGCAAACTGGCTGGGCTGCAGCTGGCAGCAGGAAAAGTGTGTGCTGAGTTTTGATGCAGCATGGCAGTTGAATGAAGACGAAGCTTATCGGCTGGAGATTGAACCGGGTTTATTGGAAAATGTGGTTTCTGATTGGCAGCAAAGGTCATTTACGGTGACCGTGACTCGTATCAGAGATCAGCGTATTTTGGTTTCGTTGAAGACAACGAGCCTTTGGGAGGAACAGCCATGAAAAGAAGAAAAAATCCGAAATCAGTGGGGATAGGCCTAGGGACTTCCTCCATCATGATGATCTTTACCGTGCTTTGTTTGACGTTTTTTGCGACTTTGACCTTCCTTCAGGGAGCGGCCGCATTAAAAAAAAGTGAACAGTATGAGGAAAGCTTATCAGCATATTATCTAGCTGATTCATTAGCGGTCCAGAAGCAGGCTGCAGCGTTAGAAATTTTACTGGATTCTCCGTTGGAAGAACAGCACGCTGCCTTGGCGGCTCTGGAAATTGAACAAGATCAGGAGCAGCTGAGTTACTCGGTAAGCATCCAGGCGCAAGCGAGCCTGGAAGTGGTGCTGATTTTTGATGGACAGCGGCTGCAGGTCCAGCAGTGGCAGCAAGTGGTCATGCCGGAAGACGAATATGGATCGCCGGCTTTTATAGATTAGGAGGATAGCGATGGAGAACATTCAGGAAATTTTAAAGGCAGCGATCGATCAGGGGGCCTCTGATTTGTTTATCGTGGCTGGGGCGGCGCTGAGCTTTAAGATCAACGGAGAAATTCTTCGTCAATCAAATCAAATTCTGAAACCACAAGATACGGAGGAACTGATTCGGCAAATTTATATTTTAAAAAATGGGCGAGAAACCCAGCCGCTTAAAGAAACAGGGGAGGATGATTTTTCTTTTTCGCTTTCTCAGCTTGGACGTTTTCGGGTCAATACGTATTATCAGCGTGGCAGTCTGGCTGCAGTTTTACGGGTTGTCCGCTTTACCTTACCTGATCCGGAAGAGGTTCATATTCCTAAGGAAGTGCTGGATCTGGCGAATTTGCAAAAGGGACTGATTTTGGTTACCGGGTCAGCGGGAAGTGGAAAATCGACCACGCTGGCTTGCTTGATCGATCGTATCAATCGGGAACGAAATGCACATATCATTACGATCGAAGACCCGATCGAATATTTGCATTCACACCAAAAAAGTATTGTTTCTCAGCGCGAAATTGCCCATGACACAACGGATTATCTGCATGCGCTGCGGGCGGCACTTCGAGAGGCACCAAATGTGATCCTAGTAGGGGAGATGCGGGATCTGGAAACGATTCAGACGGCACTGTCGGCGGCAGAGACGGGACATCTGGTGATGTCTACGCTGCATACGATCGGAGCAGCAGAAACGATCAACCGAATCATTGATGTGTTCCCGGCATCGCAACAACAGCAGATCCGGGTCCAGCTGGCGATGGTGCTGCAGGCAGTGGTTTCTCAACAGCTGCTTCCGACCGTTGAGCGAACGATGATACCAGCGTTTGAACTGATGCTGAGCAACAGTGCGATCCGAACCCAGATTCGGGAGAACAAGCTTCATCAGATCGATAATACGATTGCTTCAGGGCGGGCGCAGGGAATGCTTCAGATGGATGATTCGATCGGACGACTGGCCAGGGCTGGAGTAATTACGCGACAGACCGCACTTTTGTATGCGTCTAACCCAGAGATTTTGGGGAAAAAATTGGATTAACTGTTTTTTGTGATGCTTTATGATATAATAAACGCAACCTGGGGGGAGGTGGAGAAGTGGCCGAAAAAAGGTTCATTTTTCGTTTGTTTGGCGAAATGCGGATTGAAACGGAAGGGGCTGAGCTCAATCTGGAAATGCTTCTGGGCAAACAACTGTCCAACTTGTTTGCGCTGTTTTTGTGCAATCACCGACAGGTCATGAGCAAGGAAATGCTGATTGAAACGATTTGGCGGGACAGCGATAATCCAGGCAATGCAATGAAATTTGCGATTCATCGGTTGCGGAATGCTTTAAAGAAAATTCCGGAGCTGGCTTCAGAGGAATGGATTCTGACCACTAAAAATGGCTATCAGTTCAACAATGATCTGAATTTAATTCTTGATTATGAAGAGTTTGAAAAAGGAATTTTAAAAGCCAAGCAGGAAGAAAGCCTGGAGGAATATCAAAAAAGTCTGGACTTGTATACCGATCCCTTTCTTAGCAAGATGGACAGCGATTGGATCAGTTTGGATCGCGGCTATTTTCAGACCATGTATTTTCAGGTGGCAGAGCTGCTTAGTAAACAATACCTTGTGTTGGGGATGCTTAAGGAGAGTATCGAAGTTTCCAAACGGGCATTGGGTTTTGATGCGTTAAACGAAGAATTAATTTATAATTATCTAAAAGCCTTGATTGATGGCCGTCAGTACAACGCAGCGCTTTCTTATTATGAGGAAATCTCGCAACGCTTTTATAAGGAAATGGGAGTAGAGCTGCAGCTGAAAACGCGAGCACTGTTCAATATCATTTCTTCCCGAGAGCAGCATGAAAAAAGAACCAGCGTTGAAGAATTTTCTACTCAGCTGTTTGAAAAAAAGTCCATGTTTGGGCCAATGTATTGTGATTATGCTATTTTTAAGAGCATCGCTCAGTTTGAAATTCGTGACTGTATTCGGAATTATCGTGAAAAATATGTGTTGTTTTTGGATATCAACGGTAATCCGGAATTGTTGGGAAATGCGATGGCGCAATTACTTCAGCTGATTAGTATTTCTTTGCGGATCAGTGATGTGTATACAAGAATTAGTACGACGCAGGTAGCAATCTTGCTGAATTTGCGGCAAGAATCGGATGCTTATCTGGTCATGGATCGGATTATCGCTCGATTTTATAAGATTTTGTCTTCCAGAGAGGTTCAGATTCTGTATAAAGTAAAAAATTTGACGCATGATCATGTGTTCCCGGAAACGGGAAAACGGGAAAAGTAAATTAATTGAAAGGAAATTCGTGTATATTCACGCTTGCAATGCCAATAAGGCAGGATTATAATAAGATCGTCAAGACAGGGGTACTCGGAAGAGTTGAGAAAGTCCCTTATGACCTGATCTAGTTAATACTAGCGTAGGGAGTCTAATCTTATTTCCTTGAATTAAATAGGATTATTGGTTCTTACGCCTCACGGAGGTGTTTTTTTATGAGAAAAAGTCAAACTAGAGATCTGATTTTGATTGCCTTCTACGCTGCTCTGGCTGTTGCGTTAGACTATGTCAGTGCGATGATTCCGTTTTTAAATATGTCGCAGGGCGGATCGATCAATTTGGCGGTGGTTCCGATTTTTGTTGCGTCCTATCATTTGGGATGGAAAAAAGGGATTGCTGCAGGTTTGATCTGGTGGCTGATTGGTTTTCTTTTGGGAATGAATAACTGGTTTGTCGATCCAATTCAATATGCCCTTGATTACATTATCCCAGCAATGATTTGCGGCTTGGCTTCTATTATGCCTCGAATCGGAAAGATTTCTAATCTATTTAGCGGAGTGGTGACGATGATGGTACTGAAATATGGAGCTCATTTGCTTTCTGGTGTTTATTATTGGCCCCCAGAGGGGGCAGTTCGAGGAAGCAGTGCTGCTTGGGTGTACTCTCTGGGGTATAATCTTTGGTATAATCTGGCAACCTTGATTGTTGCGATGATTTTGGTCCCGCTTCTGGTTCAGCGCTTGACTGCTGCAAAAAATGATTTTGTTGGTTTAAAGAAGGCGAATGAAAAGAATTAACGTTCATGTACGGTCGAAGGACCGTACTTTTTAATTTTGAAATTAAAATGACTAAAACAGGAAGGTCTTGCAGGACTGAATCACTTATGCGTTTTCAAGTGCTGAAAAATTGTGTATAATAAACACTGTTGTTAGAAAGAAGGGATCCTTTGTGCTGCCGTCCGTGAATCAGATGGTTTATATTCAAAGCTATAAACATGATGGCTCGTTGCATCGTACCTGGTCCAAGGGATTTGTTCTGGAGGCCAGTTCGGAAAAAATTGTGGCTGTAACGAATAAGACCTGGGTCATTGAAGCAGATGGGCGCCGTTGGTTTACACGCGAACCGGCGATTTGTTTTTTTTATCCCGACCGTTGGTATAATGTAATTACGATGATTCGTAAAACCGGAATTTATTATTATTGCAATTTGGCTTCCCCCAGCCTATATGATCAGGAGGCAATTAAAAATATTGACTATGATTTGGATGTAAAAATCTATCCTGATGGGCGAGTTGATATTCTTGATGAAGACGAATATGCCGAACATGCCCGAAAGATGAACTATGGCCCGGAAATTTGCGAAATCGTTGAACACTCTTTGCAAAAACTATTGGCAGTGATTGATCGAAAAGAAGAACCTTTCAATGAGTCATGTATTGAGGCGTATTATCAGAAATATCAGTCAATGACAAGAGGAAATGGTTAAATGATTTCCTTTTTCCCGAATTGCAAGAAGAAAATGGAATTAAAGATCAAATCTTATAGATAATTGTATTATCAGTCACATTTATTTTGATCAGCTCATTTAGAAAGCGTTTTTCAGCAGGAAGATAGCCGAGTATCTTCCTTTTCTTTTGTTTGATTTTATCCGAGATACGACCAATAAGAACTGGTTGTTACCGATGTTTCTTTTTCCCTTGTGCTTGGCATTGGATTTAGTGATCTGATCAATGATGAAAGAAAAGTGTTCGGGGTCTGGATGTTTATATTTTTGTGTTAAAGTAATTCATGCTCATAGAAACTTCTTTATATTGAGTGATAACTCTATAATGCAGTTTCCATGAGCTTTTTTATGAATTCCTTAATTTCGTTTTAATTTTACAATTCATAAAAGAAAAAAAGGGAAAAAAAGATATTGACAGAGGGGAGGGGATTTGGTATTATAAGTAAGCACTCGGCGAGAGAGACTCGCAGGGGGCGATCGATCTTTGAAAACTAAACAGAACAAACTTACAAA
>CALVGQ010000061.1 GCA_944327135.1 uncultured Erysipelotrichaceae bacterium
ATACCATTTTGACAATATAAAAGGCAGAAAAGTTGACAATTTTTGGGTTTATAAAGTCCTTTCCTGCCTTTTTTATTTTATCAGATAAATAATTGTCTGTCGATCTATTTTGTCAACACTCTGAAGGAAGATTTATCTAAATCTTCCTTAAAAAACAAAAGAACCTTTGATTCGGCTTATGGATCGACCACAGTCGGCGTCTGACCAATTCCTACGACTTCTGACACAAGCCGTTTCCAGGTGTTGCATCCAACAATACCATCCTGAGTTAAGCCGGCATAGCGCTGAAAGGATTTGACTGCAGCCAGGGTTGCCGGTCCAAATTTTCCATCCAAATACCTTGCATCATAACCCAGAGCATTCAATCCATCCTGCAAAATAAGCACATAAGTGGAAACACTGCCTTGCCGCACAGTAGGATATCCGGAAGTTCCCCCACAAGCAGGGGTACCGTAACGACGGTCAAAGTGGACCCAGGTCGGCGTCATTGACAGCGGTTCTACATAACCCCAAACCCCCAGATTTCTTGCAGTATTATAGATCTCATTACGTTGGGTTTGAGTCAAACGCTGTCCAACGTCAAACGCCACACCCGCATAATGCTGGGACTGCAGGCCATGTCCGCCTTCCCAGATTCGTTTAAACGCATAACCTACTGGAATTCCCCGGCCATACGTGCGACGGGTCGCATTCCAGGCTTCCATTGCCGTCGTTGTTGTCCATAAAACGGTAGAACGGCTGGAGCCGCGAAATTCACGAACCCGAAGCGTCGTTCCATAAGAATAAGGCATTGCTTCTTCTTCCTCCCGCCAAAACGTATACATCGTATTGGTCGGAGGATCATAAACAAAGATTTTAGCCATTTTTTTCTCCTCCTCGATACAGTGTATTCCATAAAAAAAAAGGACCCAAGACATCCATCCCATATTCATTCCCGTAGCACTGTGCTTGATTGCATCTGCCTTGTTATTTGCTGCTTGGTTAATTTTCTGCTTATTTCTGTCACCTCTTTTCCTTCTTTGAATAGAATGACCAGTGAGGAGGGGCCGCGATGAAAGATCTTGAATTTACCTGCACCCAGAAATGTGCCCATTACAAAGATGGCTGGGATCATCCAGAATCTATCACAGAGGCAACGGACAGCAGTGGAAACTTGTATCACTGTGCAGAATGTGACTGCGATGATAATTGCTGCTGCAATGAAGAAACAAATGACTGTTCATGGAATCAGGAAGGCTGTAGTTGTCCGGATGATGAAATCTGTCATGAAGAAGATTGTACTCAGGAGGAAACACCCCCGGACATTCCGGTTTGTCCAGAAAAAGGGAATCTGGTTTGCAGCATTTATGAAAAAACCTGTTCCTGTGAGGAAAGCCGTGGGCCAAGCAACGTTAACGATGAAACCGGATGGCACAAATCATGCACTACGACAATTCGGATCGTTAAAAAATATCAACCTAAATAAAAAGAATCAGGAGCCGATTCTCAATGAAGAGCAATCATCTCCTGATTTTTTTATGATTTTCGATTGCTTTTCATCTTAAAAACCTGATCGGCAATCGCCAGCGTAGAAGACCGATGGGAAACAAGCAGAATCGTTTTTTGCCGTGCCTCTTTCTTTAAAGAACGCAAAATAACCGCTTCATTCAAGCTGTCAAGATTGCTGGTCGGCTCATCCAGCAAAAAGAATTCCGCATCATGCAAAAAAGCACGTGCTAAACCGATTCGCTGCCTTTCCCCGCCAGAAAGGGCTTCTCCCAGTTCGCCTACCAAAGTCTCATATCCCTTTGGAAGGCTTTCGATCCACTCTGCCAAAGAAGCCTTGCGGGCGGCTTCACGAACTTCTTCGAATGTCGCCTGCGGTTTAACCAAGGCAATATTCTCATACACCGTATCATTAAACAGCACCGTCTCCTGGCTCATTGCACTTTCCATCGCTCGAAGCTGTTCTGTATTGATTTTTTCCAAGGAACGCAGACCGATCCGGATCTCCCCCTGATCGAGTTTCCAAAAGCGCATCAGCAGCCGGACCAACGTTGACTTTCCCGAACCGCTCTTCCCCAGGATCCCTGTGATCTTTCCCTGTGGTATTTCCAAGGAAATGTCCTTTAGGATCCATTCATCCTGATAAGCAAAACAAACCTGCTCAGCATTGACCGTACCAAAGGAAGCCGAGCTTTGTCCATGAACCTCTTCCAAAGACGGCTGCTCTTCCAGCAAAGATAAAACCCGTTCTCCGCTAGCCAACGTATGATGCAAATTGTTCGACAAGCTGCTCAAAGCCACGGTCGGCCCAAAAGAGCCCAGCATCAGCATGCTGCACCACAAAGCAGAAGCAGGACTCAGCTGATTGTCTTGGACCAGCATCAGCGCAAGTCCCAACATCAGCAGTGACAAAAGCATCACCACTGCATTGGTCAAAGAGCGGTTTTGACCTTCGATCTGCTTCAGACGAAAATGTTCCTTTTCCAGCTCTTCACAGGATGCCATGAATTGAGTCAGTCTTTTTTGACCGGCATGATACTGCATCAATTCCCTAAGTCCCCGCAGGCTATCTAAAAAGAAACTGTTCAGCTGTCCGATCCTGGATCGAACCTGCATCCCGGAAGCGGCCCCCAATCGTCCAAAAATCAAAGGCAAGCCCACGCCAACCCCAAGAAAACTCAGCAGGGCAAATCCTCCCAGCAGCAGATGAAATCTTCCCAATACCAAGACAATCACTCCCGAGGTCAATCCTGCAATGGCAATCGGAGAGATCGTATGAGCATAAAAAACCTCCAGCAATTCAATATCACTTGTGATCATCGCAATCAAATCCCCTTTATCCCGTCCCTCCAGCCGCGCTGGCGCCAGCTGCCGGAGCTTCACAAAAACCTGATGGCGCAAACGCGCCAGAAGCCGAAAAGCAATATAATGATTGCAGGCCTGTTCTCCATATCGCAGCACGCCCCGCATAGCAGCTAGAAAAAGCAGCAACCCAACAAGCCATGGCCATTTTAAGCCGATCTGATAGCCAGCCAGATCGATCAAAAGCGCTGCCGCTAACGGAGTCAGCGCAATCGCTGCCAAATAACCTAAAACTCCCAGCAGCACAGCCAACACCATCCAGCCCATCAACGGAAAAACCAGTCCAATCAATCGAGCCATAATCTGAATGCCATTTCTTCTCATCCGGCAATTCCTCCCTGTACATCATGCAAAAGCGCCTGCTGTTGGCGTACCAGCTTTTCATACGTTTTTCCAGCCGCCATCAGTTCCTCATGCGTTCCCTGCTCACAAAGCGTGCCATCCTCTAAAACAAGGATCGTATCACACTGTTGGCAATAATCCAGCCGATGAGAAATCATGATTACCGTATGCTTTCCTTTTAAAGAATGAATCACCTGTAAGATCTCATTTTCACTTTCCTGATCAATGTTGCTGGTTGCCTCATCAAACAAATAAATCGGGGTCTTTTTCAAAAGAGCTCTGGCCAGACAGAGCCGCTGGCGCTGCCCGCCCGAAAGATTCGCTGCCCCTTCCTGCAAAATCAGATCCAGGCCGCCATTTTCTTTCACAAATTCATCCATCCGAACTTCCTTCAGTGCTTGCCACAATGTTTCTTCTGAAGCATCTGGCTTCGCCATTTGCAAGTTTTCACGAATCGTTCCCTTAAACAAATGATTGCGATGGCTTACCAGCGTGATCCATTCAAACGGATCCTGCAGCTCCTTTAGATCAAGTCCATTCATCCGGATCATCCCTTGTTCTGCCCGCAGTGTCTGACAAAGCAATCCTGCCAAGGTGCTTTTTCCTGAACCGGAGACCCCGACTAAACCAACAAAGCTGCCAAAAGGAAGCGTCAGCGAAAGATCTTTTAAAATAGGACGTTCTTTCTGGTAACCAAAGGTAAGCGAGCACAGTTCCAGCTGCGGTGCTAAAAAGCCGGCATGCGTGCCAGGAGTCGGCTCTTTTTGATCAAGAAGCCGAAAAATCTTCTCGCTAGCTGCCATCCCATTCATCGCAATATGGAAATAAGAGCCTAACAGCCTAAGTGGAATAAAAAACTCAGCAGCACACAAGAGGATCAAAACACAGCCATAAAAACTAAGCTGGCGGCTGCCATAATCCTGCAATGCAATCAGCATGCCGCATGCCGCTCCTCCATAGGCCACCAGATCCATCACACTGATCGAATTCAGCTGCATCGTCAGTACTTTCATCGTAATGCGGCGAAAATGTTCCGCCTCTTCGTCCATTTTTTGTGTACGGGCTTCATCCGCCTGATAAATTTTCAAGGTTCCCAATCCCTGCAGATTATCCAAAAAACGGTCTGCCAGTCCGGTATACGCCCCCCCAATAACGTGACAGCAGCTTTTTGGCCAGTTTCTGGACCGCAATGATCGAAAGCGGGATCAATGGAACGCACAGCAGCAGAACCAATGCCGCTTTCCAATCCCATCCCACCAAGACAGCAAACAGCGTCAGTGGCGTCAAAAGGCTGATAAACAGCTGAGGCAGATACCGGCTAAAATAAATTTCCAGCTGATCGACCCCTTCCATCGCCATCTGAACGATTTCAGCCGTAGAAGCCTGCTGCTGATAAGTGCTTCCCAAACGCAAAAGTTTTTGATAAATCTGACTGCGTAAATGCTTTTTAACCTCACAGGAAGCATAATAAGAGGCCTCTGTGCTCTTTTTTTCAAAGAAGGCACGCAGCAAAATAGCACATCCCATCATGAAGAACAATCCAGAAATCCAATAAAAATCCGCCTTCTTCTCCCAGATCAGTGTCAGCAAAGCCGCCACCCCACTTAAAAAAAACAAATTCATCAGCAGCCCCAAAAAATTCCACAATACGGTTTTTTGTACCTGCCTAAACGATCCTTCCAACAGATGGATCAAACGTTTATTCACCATTTTTTCTTGCCTTCCTTTCCTCATTCCAATGCAAAAGAGCCAAAATCGGGTGAAACCAAAGCATTCGCGGACCACTGTAGCGCATAACCTTTTTGATTTGTTCTTGTCGATCAGCCCGATAACAATGGACCTTGCATCGGCTGCAAAAGGTCTTCTGAGCCATAAACGGACAATGGTCGACCCGCTGAAAAGCATAATCAAGCAACGCTTGGCAGTCCGGGCACAATTCTTTTTGATGGTGATGATGGCGGCAATAGATCCGAATCATCTTTTCCACTACTTCTTTTTCCTGCTCTTGTTTAGTCTGTACAGATTTCTTCATGTTGTTCTCCTTCTGAGTTCGTTTTGATCTGGGTAAAGAAATAAACATACTTTATGATGATCAGCCCCAGAAGCACCAGTTTGCCTATCCAAACAGGACAAAGCAAAATAGCCAAACAAAGCATCCCAGAAGCAGGAAGCAAAATCATCCATTTGGTTTTTAAAGTCATCGATCGATGCTGCACAAACGATTCTAAATGGTTCCGATACAAACGAGTCGATATAAACCAGCAATGAAACCGTTGTGAACCTCGCGCAAAAAAGAAAGAAGCCAGAAGCAAAAAGGGTGTAGTCGGCAGAACTGGTAGCACTACTCCTAAAGCACCGATCCCGGTAAACAGCAACCCTAATCCTAAACAAAGTGCCTTTCGCATAGATCCTCCTTGTTAACTTTGGCTAACTGCCAAACCAAGAAAAAACAAACCAAATGTTTGTTTAATCTAACTCGAAGATAAAATATCATATTTTTCAGTCTGAAACAACCCTTTTTTTACAGGAAACATCAGGAACTTTGGCTTTTCTTACTCTTTAAACTACGATCAATAAAAAGCTCCTGAAGCAGATTAAAAAGCCTTTCTCCTTTCTGCTGCTTTCTTTTCATCCCCAGTTTTACCGGCTGTAAAATCAGGTTGATGCAATATCCGAAATACAAAAGGCTGCTTAACAAATAAATTGAAACAAACAAAACCACTACGCTAGCCAATGGGCCATAGACCGAATCATAGGAAGTAAAACTCTGAATTGCCCAGAAGAAAAAAGAGCCCACCAGCAAGATTGCCGCTGTGCTGAACACAGCTCCTGGCCATCCGTAAGTGATGGAGCGCCGATAAAAAGTCAAGGACCGATAAAATAGATCCAGCACAACACTGAATGCAGCCGCTAAAAAGAAAATCGGATTTAAGAAAAAAAACAAAGATACCCAGCCTGCTGTCATCAGGGATCCTACAAAAAAAAGAAACAAAAGGACCGCTTTTAAACGAAGAAGCAGCTTTTTAGTCTTGATCCCTTCCTGTGCCGCACTCATCAGAAGAAACGAATAAAAGCTCTGACTGGCCACCCAAATCGTAATTCCCAATGAAAACAGGCTAGAAAAAGAGAGAGAACGTGAACGGCTCAATAAAAATTCGACAAAAGGGCCTATCAGCTCTTCCGGCAGAAAAAGATAAAGCAGGCGTAACAAATCAACTAGATTCAAAATGGAATGCTCTACCAGAAGAATCAAGATAAAAAGACTAGGAAAAACGGCCATCAATGCCCCATAACTCAAGCTGTAGCGAAAAAGCGTTCCTTCCAAAGAGCTAAACTGCTGTACAATGGTCTTGATCTGTTTCATGGTATCACCCCTTTTATTGTTTGAAATTTTGAAATATTCATACTTAAAATCAGACCGACAATTTAAAAAGGACCTCTCTTCCTGTCATTTGTACCTCGATACCCCAAATGTTCAAAAAAAGAATCGATGCAGATCGATTCTCCTGAATAATTTAAAAGGCTCAAAGCTCCCATTGATATTTTTTCATGTCCACACGGCCATCCGCCTGAAACTGCACCCCTTCCTGCGCAAGAAGCTTTCGCTGCTGCGGCCAGCTCAAAACCAAACGTCCTTGCTGATTCACAACCCGATGACATGGAAAGCTGCCATAAAAGTGGCTGTTGCGGCAAGCCCGGCCGACCTGACGAGAATGATGGGGATATCCGATCAAACGGGCAATCTGACTGTAGCTGGCCACTCGACCTGGCGGAATTTCCGCGATCACCGCCAGCGCCAAAGCCTCAAACTCTTCCTGATTCCGCATGGTCTTCTTTTCCGCCAACCTGAGCTAATCCTTTTCCTGCGCGGCAGGCTCTTTTTGAGTGTCTTCCTCAATTTTCAGCAGCACCTCAACGATCCGCCGGCCTTCCATTTTCGACACTTTAAAATGAAGCGGCCCCAGCTCAATTTGGCTGCCTTCGGCAGGCAAGGTTCCTAAATGCTCCATGATCAATCCGGAAATCGTATCATAATTTTCTGATTCTAATTTAAGATGAAGCGCTTCATTTAAATCATCCAAACTCATTTGTCCATCCAGCTGATACACATTTTTTTGCAAAGCCACCAGCTTTGGTTCTTCCGTTTCATGTTCCTCATAAAGATCACCAGTAATTTCCTCAATCAGATCCTCCAAGGTCACAATCCCTGAAAAGCCACCGTATTCATCGATCAGGATCGCCATACGCTGACGTTCTCTTTGCATCTGGCGAAACAATTCATCGATACTTTTTCGATCCGGAACAAACAGCGGTTCAGAAAGATAGTCTGTAATTTCAATGGAGTCGCTTCCTGGATGCTTCATACGATCGATCAGAAAATCTTTGACCCGAAAAATCCCAATAATATGATCGATATTCTCCTCATAGACCGGGATCCTCGAATACCGGGATTCGAGGATCTCTTCCAAATGGTCCTTTAACGAATCCACAGCACTCAGCATCATCACATCGCTGCGGGGAATCATCACATCCTTTGCGTCTTTATCATCAAAAGTAAAAATCGATTCGATGATCTCTTTCTCAATCTCGTTGAATACCCCATTTTCACTGCCGCTTTCTACCATGGCACGGATCTCCTCTTTGGAAACCGATTCTTCCAGATTCTCGGTCTTCATCCGAATCAGTTTTAAAAAACCGTTGGTGGATAAAGAAAGCAGCTTGATAAACGGACTCATGATCCTGGAAATCATCCGGATCGGAGTGACGCAAAACAGGCTGAATTGCTCTGCTTTTTGCAGCGCAATCCGCTTAGGGACCAATTCTCCAAATACTAAAGTAAAATAGGACAGAATCAGCGTCACGATGACCACCGAGGCCGTGCTGCTGTAAGGAATGCCACAGGCATTCATCCAATTGGCCAAAACCTGTGAAATCCCGACCGCTGCAGAGGCACTGGAAAAGAAGCCAGCAAAGGTGATTGCCACTTGGATCGTAGAAAGAAACTGCGTAGAATCTTCCATCAGATCCAAAATCATCTGTGCCTTACGACTCCCATCCGCTGCCAAAATTTTCATTTTATTTTTATTGACTGAAACGACTGCAATTTCTGCCCCGGCAAAATAAGCGTTTACCATGGTCAGAAAAAAGAGAAAGAGCAGCTGTGAAGCAATGTGTGAATCCATACCTTTCCTCCTGCATAAATTAGCTGAATTATATCATGAAACCAGGCTCTTTTCAATAACCTCTCCCGAGCCTTCAACGGTCCTGAAGCTTACCAGGATCCACCGGAAGAGCCGCCAAAGCCGCCGCCGCTGAATCCCCCGCCGCCAAAGCCGCCGAAGCTTCCGCCGCCTTTACCCGTCTGAACAGGTGGAGTAGACACCATCGCCGTTTGTGCATGACGCATGCTGCGGGACAAAGCATAACCGATTTGAAAGCCTACCAAATCCGGAGTCTCGGCAACATACCAGTCTGCTGAAGGAATCAGCAGATCGCGGAAATGATCCGCCCAGACCTCGGTCAAATTCATCGCATAGGCATACGGCAAGATTTCATAAAACAGCATCGGATTTTCCTCAACCAGCATCGCCAGCCGGTCTTTTTCGGCCACCAGAATAAATTGGCGCAATCCAAGCACCTGTCCAAACAGACGATGGCCGCGCTCTGTCCGTTTGATCATCCGTTGCCCAAAAAAACACAGCAGGACCGTCATCAGAACAAGCACCAAAACCGGGAGCCAGTCAATCCCCATCAGCCAGGCCCAGCCCAGCATCACCCCGCCATACAGGATCAGAAGCACTGTACTCAAGACAGTATACAAGATCCGCACAGAGCCGCTCATGCTGAAACGCTGTGCTTCCAAAAGGCTCAGCAGAATGACCCCTGTTATCAGCGGAAGCAGCGGAAGCGGCAAAATGACCAATCCCAGCAAGCTGAATCGTTCGATCCATGTCATCAGCACAATCAATACCGCTGTTGGAAGCACCGTCACAACATAAGTCAAAATCCGATATCCAACCGATTTCGTAGTAAAAATCCGATTTGGCCGCAGATTCATCCATTGTTTTAAATCCTTCTTGCATTGATCGATCGAAACATAAAATTTTTCCCGCAGCGAAGAAGTACTAACCGTATCTTGCTTTTGAAACAGACTTTGAAACATCCGTTTTTCATATTCTTTTAAACCATCCGGTTCCTTCAGCCGCGTAAAAATCAGATCTCCCTTTGCTTCTTCAATTTTTAAATAACCTTTACGTCCCCAATCCAAAATCAGCGAAACAACGTCCCGATTATCCAAGCTGCCATCCAGAATATACCCGACCTCTGCACTGGAAATCCCTTCAGGCGCGCTGAATTCCACCGAAACGACCAGCGGTTCGTCTTTTCCATATTTAAAAAACAAGATGGCAATCAAGCCAGCCAGAACCACCGCAGCCCCCGCAATCCACCAGGGAACAGCAGAATAGTCCGGATAAGTGAAATACCCTTCCGGCAGCGGAAGCAGGACCGTTACGGATTCATTGGGCTCCAGCGTTCCCGCTAAACTTCCTTGGATCGTTGTTCCTTCCGTTGTGAGCGATAGATCCTGAATTCGATCCAGATCATTTCCGATATAAAATTCCAGCAAAGAAGCATCAAAGCTCTTTGGCATTTCAATTTCAAAAGAAAATTGCTCGATCGTCGTATCCCATTGGCCAATCAGATTGTAATACAAGGCCTGCAGCCCATTCAGATCCAGATCCCGCAGACGCACCTGATAGCGCCAGCAATAGGTTTCCTGCTCTGCTGCATAAGCGTCTTCATCCCCGATTTGGATCTGAATCCCGCCATTTTGCCGCGTTACGGTGTAATGATGGCCGGAAAGCACTTCCACATCACTGATTGGAAAGACATAGCTCTTCTCGACCCGCTGTCCATCAAGCTCCCAGTTCATGGAATACCTTTCTGGTAAGTTGACATAAATCCCATGACGAGGGTAGCTGAAATCAGTTTCCATCGTCTCGGTGACCTCGATGACACCATCCTCCTGCACCTTGAGAATCACCTGATAACTGCGAATCTCAAATGCTTCCATCGCCTGTACTGGAACCATCGTTGCCAGCACAAGCAGCAGCGAAGCCAGCCAAAACAAAATTCGATTCCATCTCTTTTTCATGGTTATCCCTCTTCAAAAAATATCGCTGCCGCGATATTTTTAAAATTCAACCTTGACATTTTCCCGATCGGCTTCATCAGAAACCTCAAACAGCGGCATCATCTCAAAATGAGCCATCGAGGCAACGATATTGCTCGGGATGGACTGAATCTTGATGTTATAGTTTTTCACACAGCCATTGTAATACTTTCGTGAATTGGCAATTTCCTGTTCCATGGTCTTCAGATCATTCTGAAGACTCAAAAAATTGGAGTTGGCCTTCAGATCCGGATATGCTTCACTAATCGCCAGAAGCCGTCCTAAAGCAGCCGAAAGTTCGCCCTCTGCCTTGATCTTTTCCTTGGTATCCGTGGCTTTCATAGCCATACTGCGGGCCTGGACTACCTTTTCCAATGTCTCAGCCTCATGCTGCGTATATCCTTTCACCGTATTGACCAAATTAGGAATCAGATCAACCCGCTTTTTCAGATAAACATCCATCGTTGAAAAAGCCTCTTCACACATGGTCCTTAAACGAATAAAACCATTGTAGGTTACGATATACCATAGAATCAATACTGCAAAGACCGCCAAAACAATCAACCACTGCATAAACCATCTCTCCTTTACTCAACGTTTGTTGTATAATTAGTATACCCTAATCGGGATTAAATGAGAAGAGGAGCCATCATATGAAAAAAATTTGTTTTACTCTTCCGGTCACTTTGGAAGTACAGGAACAGCTTCGCCAGCAAAATCCAGAAGCCGAGATCCTTTTTTTCAAGCGCAGTGAAGTTACCGCCGAAACCCTGCAGGATGTCCATGCCGTAATTGGCAATGTTTCCGCTGAACTGCTCAATCAGGCCCCAGCATTGGAATGGGTCCAGTTGGAAAGCGCTGGAGCAGATCGTTATGTATCCGCCTTGAAAGATTCGGTTTTGCTCACCAATGCCAGCGGAGCCTACGGTGCAGCCATTGCCGAACACATGATCGCTGCCGTCTTTTATTTTGCCAAACGGCTTGATCAATATTCCAAAGCCATGAGCCAGCATCTTTGGAACAATTTAGGAGAGGTCGAATGCGTTGGAGAAGATACCGTCTGCATCCTTGGCTATGGCGATATCGGCCAGGCCTTTGGACAGCGTATGAAAGCGATGGGCAGCCGGATCATCGGCGTGAAACGGACCGCTTCTTTTGCCGAAGGAGCAGATGAGCTCATCACCATGGACCGCATCAAAGAAGTTCTGCCTAAGGCCAATGTGGTGGCCATGTGCCTGCCGGATACTCCACTGACCCATCAGATCATGAATGAAGAGTTGCTTCGGCTTTGCCGCAAAGACGCGATCCTGCTCAATGTCGGCCGTGGTGTGACCCTTGATACCGACGCTTTGATGAACGTTTTGGATGAAGGCTGGTTCAAAGGAGTCATGCTTGATGTCACCGATCCAGAACCGCTGCCCATCAATCATCCGCTATGGCGCTATGATCGAGTCTTGATTACGCCGCATGTTTCCGGCAACTACAACATGCGTGCCACCTTTGACCGAGTCCTCGCGATTGCCAAAGAAAATCTGCGTCATTATTTAACAAAAGAAGCCCTGATCAATCCCGTCGATCGGAAAACCGGATATCGCCGTCTTGACTAAAGGCAAGAATCGTAAAATACGCTTGTCTGTAAACAGAAGTCTTGCATTTTCTTCCTTATCCTGCGTATAATAGATACGCAGATATGGGGCTGTCATGGTTTCGACAGGTTTATGTTTGATTCGAACTGCAGTGGTGTGGTTTCCTAAAAACCAATTCCAAATAACTGGAAACAACAGATTAGCTTTTGCTGCTTAATTAAGCCAATATTGTGCTTTGCAGCTGTTCACCGATCCTTGTCTGTAGGGATTGGCTGAGCATCAGATATACAGAATAAGGTGAAACGGTCTGTCCTGCCGTCATCCCGACAATTTCCTGGACAAATTCAGCAGCAGCCTTGTTCGCTGACAGTTGCTGTCTTATTAAAGCGAACTAAACTGTAGACGTTCGAATGGGGAACTATTCTTGGACAGGAGTTCGACTCTCCTCAGCTCCACCATATGAGTATTGGTCGAACTTTTGCTTTATATTCTTCCCTGGAGGATTTATAGTAAGAGTTGACTTAGATAACGATCGCTCTTGAGGCGATCTTTTTCTTTCTCAAAAAAACAAATAAGGTTTTAGGATTATCCTAAGATTACTACCGTTTGTAGCTTTTGGCTATACAAATGGTCTGCTCGCTATAGAAATATACAATAATAACTTTATAACAATTCACACATTGGTATAAGTAAAAATCCTTCTTTAAAATGATCTTAAGATCAAATTAAAGGAGGATTTCTTAATGAAGACAGTATTTGAAAAGTATGAAGTTGAGTATGCAAACTATGGTGATTATCTATTACCTAAACTTAGATTACCTAAACAAAGAGAAACAAATATTGGTATATGGGGACAAAGGCATCAAAGATATTTAAAAGAGAATCATAAGGTTATGTATTATGATTTACTTACTAGTGGAAAGCTATATGAATATCTAATAGACATCGATGAACAAGCTAAATCTATGTATGAATCTTTAATAGAATCACAGTCTGCTCAAGAAAATATCACTGAAAATCTTAAGGCAAATGATCCAATAAAGTGGGTAGCAATGATGAATAATATTCAAAATCAAGCTAGAGAAATTGTTAATACAGAAGTGATTTACATATGAAAAAGTATCATTATTATCTTACATACAAAGAGAGAAAACTAATAATTGAAAGCCTCATCGCAAAGAAAAATGAACTGCTTAATGAAGGCAAATACACTGATGGAGTTGATGATTTACTGATTAAATTCTTAACAGCTAAGACAAAAAAGATAAGACTTTTCTCTACATAATAACAGCAAAAAGACACAGCCTGTGGACTTAAAAATACATTAGCTGTGTCTTAATTTTCATTTAGTGATATGTACTGTTTAGTCATAGCGAGCAGACCATTTATGGTTAGGATTATTCAAAACGGTAACGTTAGGGGAGTATCCCTAAGACCCTAAGTAATTAAATAATCGTGATTTGATTAGATCGTCTAGCATTGAAATCTTTTGTTTAAGTATGGATATGGATTTTTCTATGT
Organism: uncultured Erysipelotrichaceae bacterium; assembly: GCA_944327135.1. Taxonomy (GTDB): domain Bacteria; phylum Bacillota_I; class Bacilli_A; order Erysipelotrichales; family Erysipelotrichaceae; genus CALVGQ01. The sequence goes on from CALVGQ010000061.1 coordinate 13,471, forward strand.
TAGACAATATTTCCCCTATCCTTTTTTGCACAGAGATGTCATAATAAGCAATTTTTGAGCTTTTATAGTTTTTCCAATAGATGTGGGGAATTGCCGCCCCAGATAAACTATTACCTAAGTTCAAATGTCTGATTGCATACATTAAATAGTGAATATCTGTTGAATCGTTAGGAAATATGTACTGCATTGTGCCTAGGAGGGAAGAATTTGTGGGATATATATTTGTTCTTCCAACACCAGCCCCATCTTTTACAATACCAATATACGGTTTATTAGAAATAGCAAAATCGACATTCTTTATATAACCAGAAGCACCAAATATCGGATAATCGCCTGCATTACTTGGTAAATCCTTAAGGGCGATATTTTTTGTATAAACATCACAAACATCATCAAGTTTCACAAAGTTCATTATTGCTCACCCATACCTTTGCTGATTTCATTCATTAAAGCAGTGAATTGTTCTTCTAAATCGTAAATTGACTTGATAATTTCTGCTGTAGGACGGTATTCTTTCTTAACAATTTTCCTCTTTTGATATTTATTTAGGCTCAAAACATAGTTATTATCGACGATATCTTGTTTTGAAATGAAGAAAGACTTGTCGTAAGGTGTTCTTTCTTCTTCTTTATCCAAGTTAAAAAATCTTTCAATGATATCCGGAATATCATTTGTGCTTACTTCATTTCTTTTATCATCAAGAGAAAAACCATCTGATTCCATATTGTAAAGCCATACTTTATCTGTGCCACCATTATTAGTCTTATCAAAAATAATAATAGCTGTTTGAACTCCTGAGTATGGTTTAAAAACTTCGCTAGGCAAGTAAATAATGGCTTTTAATCTTTGATTTTCTACTAACTCCTTGCGAATGATTGTATATGCTTTTTCGTTTGTGTTATTAACAACACCGACAGGTACAATGGAAGCACATCTACCACCGATTTTTAAACTTCTAAGGAAAAGTGCTAAGAATAATAATTCTGTTGATTTTGAAGGGCATATGTCTCTTAATGACTTAGATAAATCATTTGCATCGAGAGAACCACTAAAAGGTGGATTTGCTAAGATAAGATCGTATTTGTATTCATCTTTATTATCATCGGTAAGTGAGTTTTTGTAATAAATCTGTGGGTCAGACACTTCGTGCAAAGTCATATTCATTGTTCCAATTCTGAGCATATCCGGATCTGTTTCATTTCCGTAAAAAATCTCACTATTAAAAATTTGTCTGTTTTCCTTGTTGTTCAACTCATCTTTTTGATTTTTTAAAATATACTTAGCAGATTCCATCAAAAAGCCGGCAGATCCCATTGCTGGATCGCATATTTTTTCGCCTAATTTTGGCTGCATTAATTCCACCATCATATTTATGATGTGCCTAGGTGTCCTGAATTGACCATTAGTGCCATTTACAGATAATTTGGCCAGCAAATACTCATATACATCGCCCATAATTTCTTTGTTGTCGAGATTGAGATCTTCATCATCTAAACCACGAACAACTTTCTCTGGGTAAAACTTATGCAGCGTGGTTATAAACGCTCCATACCCGGTCTCTACCGCTTTCTCAAAAGGCAAGGCATCATGCCTCAGAAGCTTCCCAATCCCAAATACATCCCCAAGCCTTATGAGCAGATGAAATATCCAGGACAGCGAGTGCAGATCGATGTAAAATTCGTTCCTGCATCCTGTCTGGTCAATGAAGCAAAAGGAAAACGCTTTTATCAGTATACGGCTATCGACGAATACTCCCGCTGGCGTTATGTGGAAGCTTTTGAAGAACACAGTACCTATTCCTCTGCGGTATTTCTGCGTCACTTCCTGGAACGCTTTCCTATGCCTGTTGAATGTGTCCAGACAGATAACGGTATGGAATTCACAAAACGGTTTTCCACTTCCGGCAAAGAAACACTTACTTTATTCCAACGTACCTTGCAAGAACATGGCATACACCATAAACTCATCCGTCCTTTTACTCCCCGACATAACGGGAAAGTAGAAAGAAGCCACCGGAAAGATAATGAACGTTTTTATTCCAGCCATAAGTTTTACTCTTTTGAGGATTATTCCAAGCAACTCAAAGCATACAACCACAGGGAGTATAATCAGTTCCCCATGAGGCCCTTGGGATGGAAATCTCCACAAACTGTCCTTAAGGAATTTATTCAGTATGGTGTAACATATGTTTGACAAACCTACAATTTTTTAAAAATTCGCAAAAAACCGGGACGCCGAAACAGCTACCGGATATTTTCATCGATCGTGTGCTGTACCCTTTCCTGCACGAGCGCGGCAATCTCTGTCGTCTTCATGTCCTTATATTCTTCATACTCTATCGGCTTGAGAAAATGCACCTGGACAGTTACCGGCTTTATTGTACTGGAGTCAAAGGGTTTGAAGGAATCAATAAGCGCCACCGGCACGATCGGACACTGCGCCTTCGTTGCCGCCTTAAAACTTCCTCCTTTAAACGTCCCTGTCTGGTTTCCGTTTTTTGACCTTGTTCCCTCTGCAAAGATAAGGTAATTTCTCCCTTTCTTTACTTCTTTTGCCACATCGACGATAACCTGCATCGCCTGTCTCACGTCATCCCGGTCGATCAGGAACGCTCTAACGCACGCAAAAACCTGCTTCAGAAATGGGATTTTCCCCACCTCCTTTTTGGCTACCACTGAGAAAGGCCGGGGACTCGCTTCCACGAT
>CALVGQ010000062.1 GCA_944327135.1 uncultured Erysipelotrichaceae bacterium
ATTCAGACCTCTAAAAATGAGAATAACGAGTGCAAACTGCTGAAACGTTTGCTTGCAGTCGAAAAACTTGATAAGGCACCTATAGGCTGCCTTGTGAAATCTGTTACAATCTATTTGGAAGGAAAAATTCATATAAAGTGGAACTTTTCATATTTCTGTGATATAATGAAAAAAAGAGTAGCCGAACAAATGATGTTCCTGAAATGGAAACATCAAACCGTGTTTGGCCATATTATTGTTCCGATGAAGGTTTGGAAAAATTGAACAGTATCAGATAGGCAGTTTCTGAGTGTGCTGAACAACTCGGATTGAGGGTTGTTGGCGATTCGATTGACAATGTCGGACTTAGTTTAACAGCAAACGGTTTCAAAGAGATGCAACGTGCCGTTCGACAGGGGAGCGTAAATGCAGTAATCGTTCCCACACTGGATGGTATTTCTAAGACAACAGAGGTATACACTTCTTTTGAGCGTGGCATTCGTAAACGAAAGGTCAAGCTTTACGATATGCATGGCAACCTTATTATTGGATAAAAACGAACGGATCGACTTGGTTTATCAGGTTAGTACACTACATAATCAGCATTAATAAATCAAAAATTATGAAAGGAATTTTGGCAAAAAATAGAAGATATTTTTTGTGCCAGTTAAAACCACAATTATGAGAAAAACATATGCAACTTCTATGCCAAATCACATAGGAGCTTTCTTAAAAGCCAGTAAATGTTTCGCGACATTAGGCATCAATATTACACGTGTCAGCTACGATAAATCAGTAGATTCTCATATGCTCTTTTTAGATGTAGAAGGAACAGAGGAGCAGATTTTAAAAGCCGATGAAGAACTTGAAAAGATCGGATATCTGCAGAATAAGTCCTCGGATTCCGGTATCGTGTTGATTGAATTTACCCTGAAAGATGTGCCCGGCAGTGTTACAAATGTTTTGGAACTTATAAATCAGTTTAATTTCAATATCTCTTATATCAATTCTCAGGAAAATGGTACAGATTATCAAAAATTAAAATGGGTCTGTATGTAGAAGATCCGCAGCGAATCACAGAATTTATGAAGCAGGCTGAGCAGCTCTGTAAAGTTAAAATTATTGACTATAACAGTTCCGGAAGGACTTATGATAACAGTATTTTTTACAACGCTTTTGTCCGTGGCCTTGCGCAGATGTTGGCTTTAAATGAGGAAGAAAAACAAAGCCTTTTGGTTTCATCAAACCTTGCTATGCAGACCTTAGATGAGCAAGGATTGTCACCGTATCGTACTTTTGACAGCATCAGTAAGTTTGCTGAACTGTTAGCAAAATCTAAGAACGAAAAGTTCGTCCCCAGAATTACCACCCATCAGATATCCAAGAAAACGCAAATTATACTTATTGAGCCCGCTTGCGGCAGTAATACTGTTGTGATTATCAGCGACGGGGAGCTTCTGTTTGTAGATAACGGATATGCATGCTACAAAGACGAAATGCTTCAAGTTTTGAATGCGGTAATCCCGGAATTTGACAAATTGCCGAAACGATTACTGCTAACCCATGCTGACGTGGACCATTGCGGTATGATGGACGTTTTTGACGAGATTATCGTTAGCCATAATTCTGCTCGTAGCTTGATAAACGAATCTAAGGGCAAAAATGGTTTCAGAGAAGAAAAACCAATCCATAAACCCTATATTGATATCTGCAAAACCTTAACGGCATATAAGACTGTGGATCCTAAAAAGTTGAAGACTCCATGGATGAATGCTGAAAACCTTAAAGAACCTTTGACACAAATCGGGTTTTTCGACTTTGCAGACCTACACTTTGAGGTCTATGAAGGAAAAGGTGGACATCTTCCCGGTGAGGTGGTGTTGATTGATTATAAGAATCACATTGCTTTTACCGGTGACGTGTATATCAATGTTCATGGATTAACAGCAGAGCAGGCTGAGTATAATCAGTACGCAGCCATTCTAATGACATCAGTGGATACCGATCCAAAACTTTGTGGCGAGGAACGCGCTGCCGTATTACAAAGACTTGGAATCGGAAACTGGAAAATATTCGGTGCTCACGGAGCTCCAAAGGAATATTCCGTAAAATAAAGCGAAAGAAGGAATTCAAATGAAAAAGATAGTTATTCCAATCGTAACAGGCGTTGTGGCGGCAGTTGTTGGTGCTGCATTATTTATAGGCAAACTTCGAAGTAAGAAAAAAGATAAATAGTTGATTTGAATAAAACACCAAAAGGAGAATGTATATGGGATATACTGCGAATGAAAAACGTTATGACGTGATGCCTTATAGAAGGTGCGGTGAAAGCGGATTAAAGCTTCCTGCAGTATCGCTTGGTTTATGGCATAACTTCGGTGATAATGCGGACTATAATAATATGTGTCAAATGTGTTTTGCTGCATTTGATAATGGCATTACACACTTTGATTTAGCAAATAACTATGGTCCTGAACCCGGCAGTGCCGAAGCGAATTTTGGAAAGATTCTTCACGAGCATTTAAG
>CALVGQ010000063.1 GCA_944327135.1 uncultured Erysipelotrichaceae bacterium
CAACAAAACAGGCGGTATGCTGCCCTCTCCGGGAGCATACCGCCGTTTGTTGTCAGCAGCCCGTTTCACGGTCTGCGTGTAGTTCCTTGTAAACTGACCTAAGCCGGATTTCAAAGAACTGTTTAGCCGTCTCATTGATGACCGAAGATTTGAACCCACTCCATGACACTAACAGGCCATATTCGGCACCAAAGTTTTTCATCACGCCGCCCAACTGATCTAAAACAATCCGATCCACTGGCGCGTCTGTGGACTTAACCTGAACACAGATTTTGGGGCTTCCAAAACCAAGCGTACCCGCAGAAGCCAGAATATCCACCCCTTTATCCGGTCCGGCCGGGCTAACATATGTAGTGAATCCCTTTGCTCGAAGAATTGCATCTACAATTTTAGCCAAACCATGCCCCTTAGTCTTTTGGATTATCAGGTTTGTGATAACCCCCAAGGCTTCATTTTCAATATCTCGTGCTTCTTCATTATCCTGTGGCTCTTGCGGAGTAATTGGGGATGCTTTCTTTCCTTGTCTATGTGCATTGATGACTGCTTTTATGCGATCTTCCTGCTTAATACGGCAAATGGTCATAAAGGCACCAAAGGAATATAAGATGTCCTGGTCAAAAGCTGTACGCGGGATATCACAGGCAAACCAGTCAACTTGATGCGCGTGATAATAAGGATTATCGTTATTAGGTAAGAATTCATAATCCCCCGTGATTTTGCCAAAATGAATCACAGGCTTAATCTTGCTGGGTAGGACAACGATCTCTCCCTTTTTCATCTCATGGGCAAACGGCCATACCTGGCTTGCCCAGTTCATCGCTGTTTTTACCTTTACATCTGGGTTATTGTCCACAAAGTATTGCTGTAAGTCCTGCTTGGTGTGGAACTGCATGATTGATTCAGAAAGATTGTCCCAGGTGCAGTATACCCTATTATCTTCAAGAAATTTATTTTCAAACTCGCCATATCGTCCGGCGCGACATAACCACATCGGCATTTTTATACTCCCTATTAAAGCTCTCCATTGCGACACTTTTCTAAAATAGTTTCTATTCTGGCTTTAGTCTTTGTTTTGATTTCTGCAGAATCACCAATTTTATCATAAGCAAAATGGTTAACATCAAATGGAACACTTTTGCAAGAATCTGTTTCTTGAAAATAAAAAATCATTCGTCCAGTATCAATGTGCTTAAGAGCATATCCCACCTCAATCATGACATTATGCCTAGCTCCTGTAAGATCTGCAATGAAAATATCACATTCTCTAATGTCATGATACATTACATCGCGAATGTTAAACGCTCCATCTGTCTTTGTTCCAAGATCTGTCAGTTCCAAATGTAATTCTTCACATACATTCTTAATAGCATTTATCCGATGCACAGACTGCGTAAATGCCGGATCGGTTTCAGCCGGATACCAACGAGCTAAAAATACTTTTTGAGGAACATGAAGGTATATCTCATCATATAGATTTATTACATCTTCAATATGTAGTTTTTTTACATTCCCGATATTGTTCTTTTTGATCCAGGACAAAAACCCCCTATATTTTGAAAGATTTGATATTTTGTAATAAGCCAACGCACCAATAACTGCAATGTTGGTTGTTACAGCCACGACGTTAGATTCAGTCAGCGCTGTTTCAATAGCAGACATCTGCGTGCGAACATTACCTACAGCACTCTCATCGCCCGCTACAAGCCCATTTTTTATCAAAAACCTATATAGCTCGACAAAAAAAGAACACTTTTCGTTCTCAATATATCTTCGTATTGTTGGAAAATACGACAAATCAATTGATTCAAGTGTCTTTCTGGCAAGATAATACTCCTTGCCAAAAGATTCTAACAATTTCCTGTCTGAAAAAACCTGAGAACTCTCTAAAATAACTTTTAAATTTTGCTCCAAATTCAGCGGAATTTGTTTTGCGTTAATATTATGAAAAATCGCCCTTGAGTATTGATTCTCTTCATCAGCACTTCTGCAAAAAATAATACAAAATGGGACTTTAAACTCTTTCGTAACCTCATCAGAGGCGCTTAATCTGTGATTTCCGTCAATACGGTTAAGCTTATACTTTAATTCATCGAAGCTTATATGAGCAATTTTATTTTTATCACCTGCATCGTGATTAAAAATCGAAATTTCAAAATCACCTAATTTTTCTCGCCAAGAACCATTTCTTTGTACAGTTGTGAAAAAGCGATTTACTTCATCGTAATTATTTCCAGTTGCTAATGATACAGATAAGACAACCTCAGGGAAAAAACGATATTCTCCGTTGTTAAGAAATGCCGCCATTTCTCCCTTGTGTTCTTCGATCAATGCACGCTGTATATCTTCATTTTCTTTTGATGCCTTACTAAGCACTTTATAATCAGCAAACCCTCGCAAGCAGAGAAAGCCGCCCATAGAATAATCCAATATTCCACTTAGTTTAATCATCGTTTCACCTCTATTTTTCTTCGATGCACGAATATTTTACTGCCTCATCAATTTTATACATCAACATACTGGCAAACATCAGACGACGCATTGCATCATCCTTAGCAATGGTGATATTGGCATGAGCTTTGGGATTTCTCAGTGCAGACATGGCTCCTGCCAGCATCTGCATATAGCCTTTTTGTATGTTGCTTCCTGTCTCGGTCAAGCGATCACAAAACTCCAGCAAAGGAGCGTTATCAGAGAATACCGTATTCATCACAGCTTGACCATCTGGGACCTTGGTTGCAGTGGGATTTAGTTTCATAAAAAGTTAGGTTTCTTTACAAAGGCATAATCATAAATCACAACAAAAACCGAGCCAACCTACACTAAAACGTCGCTTTTTTCGAGGAAAAGGCGGCGTTTTTTCATGGCCCGGTTTTGGAAAGGAGTGGTGCTGACTTTATACTAAAACGAAAGGGGGAATTTTTT
>CALVGQ010000064.1 GCA_944327135.1 uncultured Erysipelotrichaceae bacterium
ACATGGATTATCCATATCTGGGTTTTCTGCATCGGAACCCGCCGTATTCGGCTCGTCCTCTCACGGTTGATCCGTGTCCAGGGGATGGGTTTTGTAGATGACATACTCCACATCCACGATCTTGCCCTTAGTGTCCCGCAGCCGGTTGCGAACTATGTATCCGGTTCGCCCCAGCTCCTTCAGGGCAGAGCCAATGCTGTCCGTGCCCTCCTTGCAGATTTTGGCCAGGCCCCTGGTGGTGTAGTTCCAGTCTTTCGTCAAGGACAGCATCATGAAGAGCAGCCCTTGGATTTCAGCGATAGCCCTGCATTGCGCAGGGGGGTGGTTGGACATTCCTGTGTAATCGCGGATTTTCTCAATACGAAATACCGCCATGATATCACCTCCTTTCAGCGATCAAAAAAGTGTCGATTTTTTTGGGAAAAGACGTCCCCTATACCGCCCGGGCACCCCGGAGGGGAAATCCTATGGGCGGTGGCTTTGCGGCTGATTGCAGGGGAAAAAATATTGGGCTTCCGACTCCTTCAGTCCATTTTGGTGTATGTTTATAAGGATCTTGAAATAATCCGCAGAGCGAAAAATATTTGAAAACGAAAAGACGCTATAGACCTTTGGTCTATAGCGCAAACATCGAGCAAATGAAGGCAACGCAATTTAACCGTGTAGGTTTGTCAAACATATTGGACAGAGAACTCTGAGGTGGAAAGCCAGTCCAAAGGCCGCATGGGGAAGTTGTTAAAATGACGGTTGAGGGCAGTAAGCTGCTTTGCAAAGTCATTCGGGGAAAAAGCGTTTTTGGCTTTCGCAGTGGCTGTGTTCGAGAAGGCGTATAAGGACGTAGCAGCTTCTGCCGGATGCCGCATTTTTCTGCGAGGTCATCAAAAATGGCCGATGTATCATGTCTTGTGTTGCCCTTTTTCTTGTTCTGATATTGTTTATCACTTCAACGATAACCGATGGGGATGAATCCTTTATTTTTTTCTTCCATCATCCAAATTGTATTCCCGCAGCTTCGATCAATAGAATCGTTTTCTTTCTTGTTTGTTGACAAGAAGAGGAGGCTGTCTTACTATTATGTTATACGATATATCGAGAAGCATAATAGTTAAAAGAAAGGAGAATTGTCATGCAGGAACAGGGCCCCATGACTGAAGCCATGTACTATGTTTTATTGGCTCTTTTAAGGCCAGGTTACGGTTATGGCATGATGCAGCGAATCAAAGAGCTCTCCAGGGGGCGGCTGGTAATGGGACCGGGGACGCTGTATGGCGTGTTAAGCCGGATGAATAAAGATGGCTGGATCATTTTAAAGGGAGAAGAAGGACGAAGAAAAAATTATGCGATTACCGCAAAAGGGCGTGAAGCTTTATTGACGGAATATGAGCGGCTGCTGCGGCTGGTGGAGGATGGAAGTCTATTAAAGGAGGAACTCCGATGAAATACAAATGGAAGCTTCATCCCAGTGATTACGCATTGGGTGAAAACGAGAAATTTTACAGTGTGATGGAAGCCAAAGGATGGCGGCTTAAAAAGCGAGGAGCTCACTGGAGTCAGTTTGAACAGGTTCTTCCCAGCCAAGCTCGTTACCGAATTGAAGTCGCAAAAGTTGATTTTCTGGAAGGAGCCAGTGGCGCTTTACCAGAAGAGCAGCTGGCGATTTATGAAGATTGCGGCTGGGAATATATTACCAGCCGAAGAATGCTGCACTTTTTCCGTGCTCCTGAGGGCAGTGATGCTCCGGAATTTTATCAGGATCCACGCCAGCAGGCTGAAACATTAAAAGGGGTGCGCCAGAGCCTTTTGATCGGCCTTGTGGTGAGTTTTGTTTTTTTGATTCTGCTGGTTCCGATCCTGCTGACGTTTCGCGGAGGAGCAGAGGGACTGATTGCTTGGATTCGAAAGCTTTGGCTGTTGTGTCCGGAAATCCCGTTGTTTTATACGCTGATCCTTCTTTCAGGAGTGTTTGTGTCGATCCTGGATACCTGGCAGATCAGTCGTACGTATCGTCGACTGAAGAAAGGTATTCCTTTGGATCATGCGCCGAAAAAAAGGGGTTTGCTTCGCTTTATTCTGGATCCTGGATTACCTTGGCTTGCGATGCTGTGTCTGGTACTGCTAGCAGCGCAATTGATCCTTTATCAACGGGATGAACTTCCGATCGAACCGGATGGGCCTTATTTGGTTCTTCGTGATCTTGGCTGGAATCAGGCTCGGACGGAATCATTGGGCAACACTAGCCGAAGGGATCATACCCGTACTTTTTTGGCTGAATTTTGGGAAACACGGGAATATGTAGAAAATTCCGGCAATGTAGAGATTTCTTTATATCAGGAGATCTACTGCCTAAAAAATGGACTGGATCCGATGGATTGGGTCGATAGCCTGACAGTCAATCAGATTTTTGTCAAGGATTTGGATGCGTATACTCGGGTAGAAATTGAAGGTTTGGAGGCGGCTTGGGTGGCTGAAAACGGTATGGAAGCAATCGCAGTGCAAGGACAGCGAATGGCCTATCTGACTTATTTGGATGGTCAGTACAGCACGGAGCATCTGGTACAGCTATTAGAGGCGTTGTCTGTTCGCTGGGCGGTTTATAAATAGCGGCTTGTGGCAATGATTGGAATTGAAGCTTTGTGGATGATAACAACATAAGCCTGCTTTGAATTTGAAATTGTTTTTCTTTCTGCCGCAAAACATAAAAAATGTTTCTGATGGGGAAAGTCTGAAAATCCGAAGATGACTTAAAAAATCGAATCAATAATCTTTCAGATAAAGCGTTCATGGTGTGTAAGTTTAATCTTTTGAGTAAATCAGAGAGTAATTTTAATCTTACTTGGCTTATGTTAGAATAAAAATGAAAAGGGGGAAAGATAAAATGAAAAAATGGAAAAGATGGGGAGCATTTTTTTTGATTTTGGGATTGACTGGCTGCAAGGAAAAACAATCGGAAGAGATTCTTGTTCAGTTCAAGGAAATCACTTCGATTCCTATGGAAACGGAGGAAGGAACGGTTGAAAAGGTGATTCATCCAGGAGATGGGTTTGTCGTTGATTCCAAAGAGGCAATTGTTGAAGAGAATGGGAGCTATTATCTGCATTTTATTTATGATGCTCCATATGGAAGTGAAATTGAACTCAAATTGGATCTTGGAAAGAAGCTTTCTGAGGAGGAATATGATCTTGTTACGGTAAAGCCATGGGAGGAATAGAAGGAAATTAGATCGTTTTCTGATTTTCAAATTGATTGAAGATCGTCCATGGAGAAGTTCCTGATTGCATAGTAAGAAAACTTGGTGTTTCAAAAAGATAAAATGATTGAAAAAAAGCGAAGAGCTGGTTTATCCTCTTCGCTTTTCATTCGCCTCTTCCCCTAAAGTTTCTACCAAAAAACTAACCGGGCGGAATCCATCATTGCAGGAAAGAAGTACAGATCTTGGATTCTTCATCCAGCCATCATACAGGCCTTCCGCACCATGGCTAAGGGCTAAGACAAAGGGAGAAAGCGTTTCCCAGGCACTGGAGCAGAAACCTTCCGGTTTTTGCCAGCCTTGGGTGATGAAAACTTGTCCTACTTCTAATGGACAAGCGTTGTCGATGGGGTTTTCATATTGTTGGATCAGGTCATTATATTCGGTTTTGCGCAGGACCGTTATGCGGCATTTTTTCATGTTGGTCTCCTTTAGATCAAAATTCCTTCACAGTGATCCAGTTCATGCTGGATGATCTGGGCACTCCATCCGGTAAAGGTTTTGATGCGTATCTGAAACGATTCGTTTTGCCAGCGGACCTTGATCTTATTCCAGCGTTTTGTGGTACGAACGCCTTCTAAAGAAAGGCATCCTTCCTCAGTGAAAAACAATTCTTCTTTGCGCAGGATCTCTGGATTAAACATGATCATGAAAGTTCCTTGATGATTGAAAGCAATGATTCGTTTGTTGATGCCAATCATGTTGGCGGCCATTCCTACACAGCGGTCCTGATAGTGTTGTAAAGTATCCAAAAGATCCTGTGCCGCTGAAGCATCTTCACAAGTGGCCCATTCAGCCTTTTGTGATAAAAACAGTTTGTCTTTGCAGATTTCTCGGATCATAGGCATTTCCTTTCCTGGTTTTAGATTGTGCAATTGTATTATACAGGCTGGTTTGACAGATGCAAATAGAGATTTTAATTTGAAAATGAGGCGTTCTTGAAAAGAAAAGCTGTTGATCGGGGAAAGGATCATCAAGCAGGTTCAAAGAGCTAAGTCGGGAGTTGATTTTTTTATTCTCACAGATGTTCATCCATGGAAAAAATAAGTATAATAGGGGTAGTTTTAGAAAAGCAGGAGAACATCATGGAAAAAGCGATCAGAGAAATTATTCAATTCAATCAGGAAAGAGACTGGGATCAATTTCATACTCCGGAAAATCTGGCAAAATCGATTTGTATTGAAGCAGGGGAACTGTTGGAATGTTTTCAATGGAATCAGGATTTTGATCAGGAATCGGTTTGCGAAGAGCTGGCGGATGTCATGAATTATTGCATTGTTCTGGCCAATCGGTTAGGAGTTGATTTGGAAGAAATCCTGTTAAAAAAGCTGGAAAAAAATCGGCAGAAATATCCGGTAGAAAAAGCTAAAGGGAATTCGAGGAAGTATACCGAATTATGATCGTTTATCAGGAAACTAAAAAACAGTTTCTTTTGGATGTGAGACAGGATCTGATTGAAGAAAAGATTGAACAGAAAGTAAGAGAAAAGCTGCATAAGAAAACGTCTAAAAATGAGTTTATGGCATGGATGAATTCCATGCAGTACATGTATCGGGTCATGGAGGATCAAAAGATTCCAGAAGATAGTCGAGTTGCGATCGAATATCGCATTCCTAATTCTAATAAACGGGTTGATTTTATTGTCAGCGGCGAGGACGAACAGGGAAGGGAAAGTGCAGTGATCGTCGAACTGAAACAATGGCAAAAGCTTGAAAAAGTGGAGTCCAAAGAAGCGATTGTTAAAACCCGTTTACAAGGGCGAATTGTGGAAACGACTCATCCTTCCTATCAGGCGTGGTCCTATGTCAGTTTGATTCAAGATTATAATGAGGATGTGCGGAAATATCGGATCTGCTTGCAGCCCTGTGCTTATTTGCATAATTACAAACTGCAGCGTGCAGATGATTTGCTAGCCCCGTGTTATCAATATTATATTCAGCAAGCCCCGATATTTACACGCGGTGATGCACAGAAGCTGGCGGATTTTATTTCCCGTTATGTTCGAAAAGGCAATTCAGAAGTGATGTATCATATCGATCAGGGGCGGATCGTGCCTAGTAAATCCTTGCAGGACAGTTTGGCCTCCATGTTAAGAGGAAATCCAGAGTTTACCTTGATTGATGAACAAAAGGTCATATTTGAGAAGGCACTTGATTTTGTGCGCCATTCGACCAGAAAAAAACAGGTCTATCTGATTCATGGAGGGCCTGGAACAGGTAAGACGGTTTTGGCAGTGAATCTTTTGGTGGCGTTGCTGAATCAGGATCAAAATGTATTGTATGTGACGAAAAATTCCGCTCCTCGGGAAGTGTATCGAAAAAAGCTGACCGAAGGAAAATATCGCAAAGCTTATGTAGATAACTTATTTAAAGGCTCAGGTGCGTTTACAGAATCACTGAGAGATGAATTTGACTGTTTGATCGTGGATGAGGCCCACCGTCTGACGGAAAAGTCGGGAATGTTTCAGAATTTAGGAGAGAATCAGATCAAAGAAATGATCCATGCGGCTAAAACGTGTTTCTTTTTTGTGGATGATTTTCAACGAGTCACGATTCGGGATATTGGCAGTACTGAAGAAATAAAGAAATGGGCGGTTTATTTTGATGCTGAGGTTTTTGAGGATACCCTGATTTCCCAATTTCGATGCAACGGAAGCGATTCTTATCTTTCCTGGATCGATCATGTTTTGGAAATCAATCCCGAAGCAACAGATGATTTTGATCACGATTATGATCTTCGGATCTATGATACGCCAGAGGAGGTTTATCAGCAGATTGTAAAAAAAGACGAGCTTCATCATCGTTCACGGATGGTCGCTGGTTATTGCTGGAACTGGATATCGGAAGGAAAAAATGATCCGAAAATTCATGACATCCAGATTGGCGGTTTTAGTAAGTCATGGAATTTGGGATCGACATCGACTTGGGCGATTGATCCGGATTCGGTAAGTGAAATTGGATGCATTCATACCTGTCAGGGATTGGAATTTGATTATGTGGGGGTGATCATTGGACCGGATCTTCGCTATGAAAATGGAATCGTGACCGATTATACTCAAAGAGCCAAAACAGATCAGTCTTTAAAAGGATTAAAAACGCTCATGAAAAAAGATCCAAGTCAGGCTTCCCAGATCGCCGAGCAGATTATTAAAAATACTTATAGAACGCTTTTGACTCGAGGGCAAAGAGGCTGCTATGTTTATTGTGTCGATGATCAGCTTAAAATTTATTTAAAAGAATGTCTGAAACGAAGAAAAAATAAAGCTGAAGAAATGGAATGAGTGAAGGCGGTTTTGATTGAATTGTTAAGAAATGAAAAAGGAGCTGAAAGACTTCAGATGCTTTTATGGCAAACCGAAATTTTTCATCGCTCCTTTTTTTATACTAAGCCGATCATTGCAAGGATAGCACAAAGAATCCAAGTGCCAATAATTAACCAAATATAATTGATTTTTTTACCCACTAGTCCATAATAGATAAACAAAATAATCAATACAAGCAATCCAGGACATGCGGCATCCAGTTTGTCTTGCAAAAAATAAACGGTTTCTCCAACACTCCAGGAGTATTGAATAGAGAAAGAGGTATATTTTGCAGCCATTCCGCCCATGATTGCCATCGAAGCCACACCGGCAGCTCCGGTCAGAGCCTTGAGCCATGGAGTGCCTAGAAGCTTGGAAACCGCTTCTTTTCCATATTTGTATCCGGTTTTCAGGAAGATCATGAATAATGGCATACTGATGCAGCAGATGTAAATCAGCCACCAGGCCGGGGCGGCCCAAACCGCTCCTTCCAGGGCATAGCTTAAAAACAGAACGAGAAGAATTTGACGGATGGTTCCTCCCATCAAGGAATCTCCAATTCCGGAAATCGGCCCCATTAGACTGGATTTGACTTGACGAATCATGTTTGGATCGATGTCAGCGCCATTGGCGTATTGTTCTTCCATGGAAAGATAGATGCCAAAGATAATCGTCCCAAAGGTCTGTTCACATAAGAAATAATCTCTTGTTCTTTCTAAAGATTCCTTAAATTCATCTGGATTGTCGTGATACAGATATTCCAAGGCAGGAAGGCATCCACAGGTCCAGCCATTGACATATTTTCGATCGTATCCGGTACTTAAATGATTGTAAAACTGCCATAAAAACCAGCTTTTAAGCAGGATATTTTTCGGGATTGCCCGATATTCAACTGGAGTTGTTGTCATTTTACTGCTCACCTCCCATCAGTTGTTTGTCGGAGTATAAAATCATATAAGCAAACGTGAAGGCGATGACGGCAAGACCAATGATCGGTAAATCCAGAATCTTCATGAGGAAGAAACCAAAAATGAAGAATGGCAGGGTTTTGGTGGTACCAATCACGCGAATATAGGTGGCGAAGCCCAGTGCAGGCAATAAATTCCCCATCACAGTAAAGGAAGTTTGCAGCCAGGCTGGCATATTTGCGATTAAACCGGCAACAAATTGATCTCCCAGATACAGGCAGATAAAGCATACACCGCCTTTGATGATCAAGTTGGTCAGAAACGGAAACAAGCCCGCTCCCAATTTGATTTTCATAGTATTCGATTCCTCGCATGCTTTATCCACATAAGGGGTCCATACCGAAGTGTTGATGGTTTGAACGATTGGAGCAATAATGGAACCCAAAGCAGCACAAGGAACAGCGATAATTAAACAGCTGCCGATATCAAGACCACTGGAGATGGCCAAAGGAATGCAAATGGCACAAGCAATAGCCGTATCGGCCGGAAGCGTTCCACCATAGTAGGTCATTCCTAAATACATTGCATTGATTTGTGCTCCGATCAGAGCACCTGTCGCGACGTCTCCCATGAGCAAACCAATTAGCCAGCCAAAGGCAAAAGCCTGCGTGAAAACAATCGAGGTAAATGCGCCAAGCCAGCTGGCAGTAAATGCGCCATAGAAAACAGAAATAAGTAAAATCTGCATTAAGCTCATTTTTCTGTCCTCCTTATTGTTTTTTAAAATCCGGCATTTTTGATGCCTTCTTCAATAGAAATCGGTCGATCAGTTGCAGGCATGAGCTGCATATAGGCATGCGTGCCTTGAGCAACAATTTCTCTTAATTTTCTTGCGTCTTCTTCATCGATATACACGTAATTTGTCGCTTGTTTTTTGGTTTCTCCCCGTTTTAGCTTAATGGAAGCGACATCCAATTCTGGATAACGAATTCCAGCCATCAAAGCGCGGTAAGCCGTATCAATGTTTCCAAATAAAAGCAGGTATCGAACATTCTTGAACTTTTCAGAATCAAAGGCCTCTTTTGCTTCTTTGACAGAATAGATTTCAACCGCGGCTCCACAGGCATTGCCAGAAAAAATATAAATATTTTTCATAAAGTCGTCGGCAGCAATCTGATCATCGATGATACAGATTTTCTGTACATCAAATTGTTTTACGATACGTGCTCCAACCTGTCCGTGAACATATCGGTCATCAATACGTGTAAATACAAATGCCATACTCATTCCCTTTCTTCTTATTGATCATTCTATTGAATTGATTTGGATTACCAGGCTTTGTTCTCGCTGCCTAGTAATTTGATTTGACGGATGATTTCTGCTTTGTATCCTTTCCGTGCTACGGAAAATGGATTGGTCACTCTTCCTTTAGCCTGATAGATTTCTACAATGGCTTTCCAGGCTCCGGCTTCCACATCGGTTCCAACATTGATTTTGCAGATTCCCATTTTTGCAGCCTTGGCGATATTTTCATCGCCAGTTCCAGAACCACCATGAAGAACCAACGGTGTTTCTGGGGCTGCTTTTCGAAGCGCCGATAGACGATCAAAATCGATGTGAGGAATAATTTTTTTAGCGTAAGGGCCATGGGCATTTCCAATGGAAACAGCAACGCAATCTGCACCAGTTAATTGAATGAATTCATGTAATTCTGCTGGATCAGTGAGCACTGAATTTGCCTCAAGCTCGAAATCCTTATCGTTCGTTGTTTCTGAATGATCTTGTACATCCCCAATACCGACATGGCCCAGTTCTGCTTCTACTGAAACTCCTGCAGCATGGGCGGCTATTACCACTTCCTTGACGTGTTGGACATTTTCTGCAAATGGCAGGGTAGAACAATCGATCATAACAGAGGTAACCCCCGCAGCAATTGCCTGCATGCATCCTTCAAAGGTTGGAGTATGGTCGCGGTTGATGGCAACAGGAATATGCGTTCTTAAAGCGTACTCTCTTGCCAAAGCAACTTGAAAGCGGATTGCTTCGGAATCTCCTTGATCCCAATCATAATCCCATGAAGGAAACATGCAATTAAGGATCATGGGGGAATTTAATTCTTCTGCAGCTTCAATGGCTGCCCGCATGCAGCTTTCATCTCGAATGCTTGGAGCGATAATGCAATATCGTTCTTTTAAAGCACGTGACAAAAGCTCGCTCATTGGATACAGCATTTTTTCACCTAACCTTTCAATGTGAATAGCAGTGCTCCATGCTGAGCATATCCTGAGGACTGTTTTACTTGAGGGGTAAGCCGAAATGTCTTTGTCTTTCCTTGAATCAAGTCAAGATATTGATGATAGAGCAGATCACATTGGTGCCAGTTTCGTTCAGCGGTTTTTCCCGCCATATGTGGCGTGATAATCAATTTATCCGGATCAATGGAAAATTCCATATTTCCCTCTCCCAAAGGTTCTATTGCATGGGTGTCTAAGGCGGCCCCTTTGATTCGATTCTTTTCTAAGGCTTCCAGTAAGGCCTGATTGTCAACCAAAGCGCCTCGCCCGGTGTTGATCAATACTGCGGACTTTTTCATTTTGGCAATCTTTTCCCTGGAAATGATTCCCTGAGTTTCTTTGGTGACTCT
Organism: uncultured Erysipelotrichaceae bacterium; assembly: GCA_944327135.1. Taxonomy (GTDB): domain Bacteria; phylum Bacillota_I; class Bacilli_A; order Erysipelotrichales; family Erysipelotrichaceae; genus CALVGQ01. Next base: position 10,101 of record CALVGQ010000064.1, read on the forward strand.
GGCCAAAGTGACAAGATAGTCAGAAGATTCCATCAAAGTGTCCAAGTCAACCATGATAATGCCGTCTTCTTTCATTTTTTCGGCGTTAACATAGGGATCTGTTGCTAGAATTTTCATCTGAAAAGCCTGACATAATTTTGCAAGTGTATAACCATTTCTTCCCAAGCCTAAGATTCCAACGGTTTTCCCAAACAGTTCAGTTGAAAAGTCATCATACATATGGCGGATTTCTGCGCTGTTTTCGTTTGTCCATCCATACTTTCGAACATAATTGTTCATCTTGATGATTGGCCGTGCCAGATTCAGCATCAGTGCAAGGGTCAGTTCTCCAACTGACACCGCACATCTTCCAGCACTTGAAATTACAGGGATTCCCGCTTCTTCACAGGCTTTTAAATCAATGTTTTCTTCCGGCCCATCGCGAACAGACATGACCAATTTCAAGCTTGGGCATTGGTCGATAATTTCTTTTGTGAATTCATCATAGCCACACAAATAGACATCGGCCTCTTTTAGCGCATTGATGAGTGATTGTCCCTTTAGTTTATCTGCTACTGTGGTATTGGGCAAAGCTACTCCTGCAAGGGTGATGTCAAAATGCTGGGAAAAACGGTCAAAGCCTTCTTGATCAAATTCACCGGTCCATAACATTTTTAGTTTCATAAGGCTCTCCTCTTTTCTGAAATAGAAATCGATTTCATGAACAAAGCATAGCATAAAAAATGCATAATATATCACATATTAAAATCATTATTTGCATATTTTATTCAAATAATGTATAATATGTCTATGTTTATCGTGAAATTAAGAAATTTAAGATCCTTATCTAAGACAAACAAAAGAATTGCTCAGTACTTTGAAGAAAATCTTTCAGAAGGGAGGTACCTTACTTCATCGGCGATTGCAGCTCAGCTGAACATCTCACAATCAAGCATCAGCCGTTTTGCAACGGAAGTGATGGGCTATGGCAGTTTCCGTGAAATGCAGCTGGATATTGAAAATCCCAATGATTATGGAATTGATGAAATTATTGAGAAGGACAATGGGGGGATCATCAAACAAAAAATCCTGAGACAAACAAAGGATATTATTGAATTAACTGATTCTTTGAATGATATTGAGATTTTCGAAAAAATTGTAGATAAAACGATCCATGCGCATAATATTATCTGTTATGGAATGGGAAACTCCGGACTGTTTGCGGAATATTTATCGAATCGTTTGATTCGTTTGGGATTAGATTCTTTTTATTCTACGAATTCGCATACTGTGAGAACCAATGCGATCAAGCTATCTAACCAAGATTTGATCTTTATTTTGTCAGAATCTGGTACTACGGAAGAAATCATCAAACTTGCCAAGATTGCTCAGATAAAAAACGTACCGTTGGTTTCTATTACTGGAGATGTTAACAGTGAGCTTGCTATGCTTTCTGATTATGTGCTTTGTTCTTTTGATAAAACATACAATTATGGAATTGATTACATTTCAATGAGAGCGGCACAACTGCATATTATTGATGTTATTTTCTTTTTAATTATTTCTAAAGAAGTTGATAAGTACAAACAATGCCTCTATAACAGCCGATTATTATAAATGTACTGAATTTGTAATAATAGAGCTGAAAGTTGAGATTTTTAATAAAAATAAAGATCATTATCATTATAATCTTATTGCAGCTCATTCAGCTGCTTTTTTTCATTTTTAAGATTGACAATTTTTTCCATTTTTTTATAATAAAATTAGAATGATTCTAAAAATGGAAGATGATTTATGACAAAATATGCCAGAAAGATCTTAGAAATAGTAGAGAATTCTCATGATCACTTGAGCGCAGAACAAGTTTTCGAACAATTACGGGAAAGTTACCCCTCTGTCGTATTGGCTACGGTTTATAATAATCTGAATCGGCTTTGTGAAGAGGAGCGGATTCGAAGGATTGCGTATGAAGGAATGCCGGATCGTTTTGATCGAATAAGACGTCATGATCATTTGGTTTGTAAAAGCTGTGGAAAGCTGCTGGATGTACAATTAACGGATCTGACTGAATTGTTGGAAAAACAGGCAGGTCTTTCGATCTTAGCCTATGATTTAAAACTGATTTATTTGTGTGAGGAATGCCGTAAGAAAATGAAGGAATAAAAAATGATTATTTCATCTCCATCAAAATTCTCTAAAAATTGCAGGAAACAACTAAAGGATCGTTAAATTAGCTGTAAGAAAGGATCCGTTGTTCTTGGTTTTAAAAATAAGAAAGGAGGCAACACAATGAGTCAATGGGTATGCAGTATTTGCGGCTATGTTTATGATGAAGAAAAGGAACAGATTCCTTTTGAAAAACTGTCGGATGACTGGGTATGCCCGCTCTGCGGTGCGGAAAAAAGCGCGTTTTTCCAAGAAAAAGAAGAGAATCATGCCGCGGTATCCGAACCGATCCATCTTGATGCCAAAATGAAAGAGCTGTCTGCCGGTGAGCTGGCAGCCGTTTGTTCTAATCTGGCTCGAGGATGCGAAAAACAGGTTCAGCTTGAGGAGGCTGCCCTTTTTAAGGAACTGGCAGATTTCTTCACTGCTGCGGCTGAACCGGTCCCTGATGCAGATTTAGATCATTTATGGGCACTGATTCAGGAGGATCTGACATCAGGTTATCCGGCATTAAGTCAGGCAGCAAAACAGGCGTCAGATCGAGGAACGCTGCGAATCTGTGGATGGGGGGAAAAAGTGACCCGTATTTTGGAATCGCTGCTGAATCGCTATCGCAAAGAAGGAGAAGCTTTTTTAGTGGACACTCAGGTGTGGGTGTGTACCGTGTGCGGTTTTATCTATGTAGCAGAGCAAGCACCAGAGCTTTGCCCGGTATGCAAGGTGCCAGCCTGGAAATTTGAGAAAATGGAAGGAGGGCGTTGAAGATGAAACGGGTGGCAGTAAGGAATCTGCGGTTGTGTACAAAAGACTGTCTGTGCCTTTATGTTTGTAAGACCGGTGCAACGGATACTGAAAATAGCGTGATCGATACAAAAAAATGTATAGGTTGTGGATTGTGTGCGGATGCTTGTCCAAGCGGAGCCATTTCGATGGTGCCTGTTGCGTATCCGCCGCAGCAGAAAAAAACGGAAACGGTTATTGCCATTGCCAATCAGCTGGCTTCAAGCAAGGCCAAACAGGAGAGCCTTGCGCGGCAAATGCTTCAGCAGGCAAAGCTGCCGGGACTTTCCCGTTTGTTAAAGGCGATTGAAAAATCGGTTCGGCTGGTGAATGAAGATCTGCTTCGGGAAGCGGGTTATATGCTTCCGCAAAGCGCTAATGCCCATCATCTTTTACAGCAATGGGTAGATAATCCACCGGCGGATTCTTTTCCGCTGAAGGCAGCTCAAGAACTGCTGAAGCGAATTCCATGCAATGAAGAAGAAAAAGAAGGAGAATTGAAAACGATGAGTAAATGGAAATGCAAAGTATGTGGCTACATTTATGAAGGAGAAACACTTCCGGAGGACTTTACCTGTCCGATCTGCAAACAGCCTGCTTCGGCTTTTGAAAAAATAGAAGAAGCCCCTGCTAAAGCAGAGAATAAATACGCTGGAACCCAGACCGAAAAGAATCTGCAGGCGGCTTTTGCCGGAGAATCTCAGGCTCGCAACAAATATACGTATTTCTCATCTGTTGCTCAAAATGAGGGCTATGAACAGATTGCCGCATTATTCTTAAAAACCGCGGAGAATGAACGGGCGCATGCCAAAATGTGGTTTGAGGAGCTAAATGGACTGAAAGATACAGCTCAGAATCTGCTTCATGCGGCTGAGGGAGAAAATTATGAATGGACAGACATGTACGATGGTTTTGCGAAAACGGCAGAAGAAGAAGGCTTTCCTGAACTAGCGGCAAAATTCCGTCTGGTTGCCGCAATCGAAAAGCGCCATGAAGAACGGTATCGTGCTTTGTTGAAGAATGTTGAAACAGCTCAGGTTTTTGAAAAGAGCGAAGTCAAGGTATGGGAATGCCGCAATTGCGGGCATATCGTGGTAGGAACCGCAGCACCGGAAAGTTGTCCGACTTGCGGATATGCGAAAAGCTTTTTTGAAATTACCAGCGAAAACTATTAAAAAACCGCAGAATTCTGCGGTTTTTATATAAATTTTCCTTGGATGAACAAGAGGAAGGGGCTGAGCCTTTTGACAGATTCTTTTGGAATAAGAATCGTATTTGATCTTTTTTCTTTTTCTTTTTATGAAAAAGGAATAGGACAGCTTTACAATCATCAAAGCTGCATTATAATGAAGTTGAATAAGAAATTATTCACAAGGAGGAAAAAAGAATGGGAAAGAAATTATTGCACCTGCTGTTAGCTGTGCTGCTGGCAGCTTCCATGACGGCTTGCGCTCAGGAAACTGGAAACACCGATCCTCAGCCAGATCCAACAGATCAGCCGGAAGTTACAGAGGATCCAATTGAAGAACCAGAATTTAGTGCTCCTTATACACGAGTTGCTGGAGTCGCTGCGGAGGGAGAGTTCCCAGTTGCGGTGTGGGTCGATTTTGATCCGGCTACCGATGAAGTTTTGAAAGTGACCTTGACCGGATATGGTAATCCAGTGATGATGGAAGCTTTCGGTGACCAGATGGAAGAGCTGAATGCAGCGAAGGAAGAGTATATTGGAAAGGGTGCCAGCACGTTAAGCGCTGAAGAAGATGCTTTAAGCATTGCGGTTGCCCAGGCAGCAGATTCTTATTTGAAGACCAAGGATGCTTTCGTGATCCGTCCGTATCAGAGCTTGATGACGGGCCGTTATATGGCGAACAATCCATATCCAACCGATATTGCTGCTTTGTCAGAAGAAACAGTGATCGAAACGGAAATTATTGCCCAGTATCCTTCTGATGCGATCTCGCTGATGACAGAAGATGTAATGAACGGAGATAAACTGACTTACCCAGCCGGAGCCTCGGTAGCAACCGTCGCGAAGGAAGATGGAACAGAGGCGAAAATTTCTTCGCAGGTCATTTATGCGAACAATCCAGGTATTGCGATCGTGGCATATCATTATAATGATCTGGTTTTGTATGATGCTGTAGACATTTATGAAAACTTCACCACTGAGCTGAGCGGTTCAGATGCTTATGGAAAAGTGGTGGGTATCGTCAATCAGACAGATACAACGGTAACATATCGTGTACTGGGTGACAAAGCTATGAATTTCCCAGGAGGAACCTGTGGATCGACAGTAATCGATGTTACGATCGATACGGAAAACAATGTAATTGCCGATGTTGAGGTTATCGAGCATTCAGATTCGACCTACTTGGCCAATGCCTGGGAATATGGTGGAAGCTATGCCCATGTGGGTCAGTTTATTTATCAGATCGATCAATTTACGGAGAAATTTATAGGAAAAGATGCAACCACTCCGATTACTGCCTTTAAGCTGACTAGTGATGAAAATCCGGAAGGCGGAACTCCAGAAGAGGGCGGAATTGATATGGTGGTAACCGGGGCAACCCGTACTCCGAATGCGATTGTCTATGGTGTCAACGCCGCAATCGCTGAATATTCCAAATAAAAAGAGTCTGAAAAAGCGGAATGTTCCAAGGGAACGCTCCGCTTTTTTATCAAAATAATCGGCATTCTTGCTTCTGATTGGCTAAGGATGTTCAGAAGGATCTTTTTATTTCTCTGATGGTTCTAATAATTTCAGCGTCAGCAATAAGTTGTTTTTGGCGTTGGAATCATTGAAATCGATCTGAAGAAGATCAGATATTTTTTCCAGACGATAAGAAAGAGTGTTGCGGTGGATGCATAATTGTTCCGCTGTGTCATTCAAATTGGAATGAGAGAAAATGTATAACTTCAATGTCTGATAAAAATCTGACATCCGTTCTGAATTTTGATCTATCAAAGGCAAAAGCTGGTCATAATAAAACAGATTCTCCCGGTTTTCTTTAGAAAATAGATCTGGATTGGCAAAAACAAGCTCGTAATAATGCTGAGAGGTCAGCAGAAGCCCGCTTTGTTCCGCGGTTCGTTCCAGCAGCTGACTGCCTAAAAAATAGGCAAAGTCTGTTTTCAGCAGCGGCCGGGGATAATCGTCAATGGCGATCATCCACTGGTTCGTGTTTGCAGCGGAAGCAAGCTGCTTTTTCATTTCTGCATTCCATTGCTGACAAGGGATCGAGAAAATCAGTTTCATTTCAATAAAGGCATAAAGATCGGCATTTAAGATTCGTTTCAAAGACATCAGCTGATTTTCTGAAAGTCCATTGGCTTGGGTGGATTGAATTATCAGTGTGATGTAGCCAGCAGTAGTGTCTAATTTGAATTTGGCCATGTCATCAAGGACCGATCCGATATTGAAAGAATGATTCAGCAGCGTATGGTAAAACGTAGTAAGGCTGTTTTTTTCTTTGATTTGACGAATAAAAGATTTTCCGGCAATCAGCAAAAGAAGATAATCGATCAGTTTGACATCGATCTGTGTGATGGGCTGGTTGTGGGCAAAAAGAGCCATACTGCCAATTATTTTCCCATCGGCATAAATGCCTCCGTTAATGCTGGGAACCATAAATGGTTTGAATGAAGTGAGGTAGGTTCGAAAAATTTCAGGATAAATCAGCTCTCGGATGTTGTCTTCTGAAATAGCCAGATTAAGCGCTGGAAAAGGGATTTGAAGAAATGCGTCATAGGGCTTGCAATGCGTAGGATCTTTCGGATAACAGGCAATGTTATTGAAGAAATCATCGACAAAAACGATGGGATTATTAAAGTAGCAAGAAAGTTCAAATGCGATTTCATCAAGATCCTGACAACGATTGAGGATATTTTCTATATCCATGATTTTTTCAAAGAAAAGCGATCGGTCAACGATCAGATTCTGCAGAAAAAGAAAGAGCTCAATAAAGACTTTTCGATCATACAGCGTAACATTCTGCTGACTGTAGTTGGACAAGTAATCGATGGGAACCAAATAATGACATTGGCTTTCCAAGGTAAAATTTTTTTCATATTTCGTTAAAATGCATAAACTGTTTGGAATAGAGACTTGATTTCCGCTGGTGATCAGCTGAATCAGATGGATGTCCAGATTCTTGATTATTTTTGAGTTGATAAGAGAAAATTGTTTGGAACATTGTTCGAAAATTTGTGATAAAAGCATGTTATCCCTCAATTCGTTAAAATGCACAAAAATAATAATCAAAGTTCATGATAGTTGTCAATAGTATCTTGTGAAAAAAGTAATTATAATAAATCCGTACAAAAGAAGTACACGGAGGAGAGAAAATGAAAAACATTTCTAGACGCGACTTCCTGAAAGGGGCAGCCATTGGGGCAGCCGGCTTGGCAGTAGCGGGGCTGACAGGCTGTACTACTGGAACGACCGGAAACACTGAAAATGGAAACGAAAATGAAGCGGTTTCCACCAAGCATTCCTGGGAAGTAAAACCAGCAGCGATTACCGATATTGCCAGCACAGTGGATACTGAGATCCTGGTGATTGGCGGCGGTTATGCCGGCTGTGCAGCAGCAGCAGCGGCGGCTGAAAAGGGAGCACAGGTCATCCTGGTTGAAAAAGATGACAAACTGCATGGCAATGGTGTCGGCGGTACAGGAGTAATGGGCTCACGGATTCTGGATGAGGCCGGAATCAAGCTGGACAAAGTGGATGCTCAGAAACGCTGGGTGAAAACTTGTGGTGGACGCTGCCGTGAATCCTTGGTAGCAAGCTTCATGAGAGAATCTGAAGACGCTATGAACTGGCTATTGGACATTGCTGAACCAGACGGATGCGGCGTTTTGATTACGCAGAACCATTCTAATGACCCAGTTCATAAAGAAGATCAGACTTATCATATGCTTTTTGGCGGAACGACCTATGATGAAGTAGGAATGACCGTTTTAACTCCGCATCTTTTGCGTAAGCATGCTGAAAAATTCGGCGCACAATTTGTTTATAATACAGCAGCAGAACAGCTGGTTCAGGATGAAACCGGAAAAGTTACTGGAGCAATCTGCAAGACAGAGGAAGGCTACGTTCAGTACAATGCTTCCAAGGGCGTTGTTCTGGCAACCGGTGATATTTCTTACAATGCTGAAATGATGGAATATTTTGCACCGATCGGCAATGAAACGATGATGAAACTGAATGGAGCGGCGACGGATACCGGAGACGGACATTTGATGGCTGCTTGGGCTGGTGCAGCATTCCAGGAAGGTCCTTGGCCAACGATGATGCATCCGCAGGCTGCAGGGATGTTCTCTGGGGCATTCTTGTTTGTTAGCCCGGAAGGCAAACGGTTCATGAATGAAGGAACTTGGGTACAAGGAAAGTGTGTAGGAATCATGAAACAGGCAAAAGCCAAATACGCTTTCTCGATCTTTGATAAAAACTTCCAGCAGGATGTTGTAAATGATCTGCCTTATGGTGGAGGAATGTTCTGGGATAGCTTCCGTGGTTTGGGAACGACTTATGAAGACGGAGCAGCTTCCATGGCCGAAACTGTAGCAACCGGACTTGAGAATGATCCAAATAACTATTTCCAGGCAGATACGCTGGAAGAGCTGGCCGAGAAGATTGGTGTTGATAAGGAAACCTTCTTGGCAACTTGCGAGCGCTACAACAGCATGGTAGAACAGGGAGAGGATACCGATTTCTACAAGGATACGGCTTTCCTGCATCCGTTGAAAGAAGCTCCTTTCTATGCAACCCGAATTGGTGCTGGTCTTCTGGCTGTAGTGGGTGGAGTTCATGTTAATGATGACTACCAGTGTCTGACTGCGGATGATCAGCCAATTGAAGGACTGTACGCGATTGGTAACGTTTCTGGGGATATGTATGCTTATGACTATCCAATCAACGTTATGGGAAATTCTCACGGCCGCTGCTTGGTATCAGGCAAACACGTGGGTGAGCTGCTTGCTGCCCTGTAAGCAAAGCAAATACAGTGAAATAAAAGCCCTCTTGTTTCAAGAGGGCTTCCTTTAAAAAATAAAAAGAAGCAGATTATTCCGCTTCTTGTAAGGGTTGGATGGGATGCGCGATCTTTTCGAAATCTTCGGAATATTCCAGATAAGTGGAAAGATCTGCTGTATTTTGATAGGCAATGTTTTCAAAAATAGTGACGGCATTGATCCCGCAGCCGATCTGATCCAGCGGTGTGGAATGAAACGGCTGCTTTCTGAATGCTTGCTGATCCCATTTGAAGCCATAAGGAGACAGGGTCGTTTCGCCTAAATCTTTTTGCTGCTGTGTTAGTGGGCGCATGAAGCAAATAGCTGAAATCTTAGCTGGGGCTAGAATTTCAAGGGTTGCTTGAAGATGCTGATTTGGTTCGATCCGGCATTCCAATGCCGGATATTGCAGATCAAACGCTTGCTTTAGAATCCCTTGGATCGAGGCTTCTGTGCTGCTGTAGCCATGGCTTTTCAGATCCTCTGGATCAAAGGAAGGAAATTCCATCGTTATTGCCGCCTGATTGAAATGACGGCCGATTGTAAATTTGTAAAAATCCAGCCCGGCAGGAGTTGCGAACAGGGTGACCCGCACTTTCTTATCGACATGATAATGAGTCTGGATCAGTCGGTAAAGATCTTCCATATCAGAAATCACCTGGTGCGTGAAGGAACCGATTCCAAATTCGATTTCTGTGACCAGACAGTCTTCTGTTCCAACAGAAGAAGCGATAATTTCTTTTTTCAATGCTTCCAGATAGTTTCGCATTGTAATCGGCTCAAGATTGAAAATCGCTTCTGGATGAGCTTCTGGCTTTCCTTCTTTTCGGAAAGCCAAGGAAATAAAAAGTTTGATGTTTTCCATAACATTACCCCTTGTAAAAAGATTATAACATAGATTAAAATAAAAATGATGACAAGAGTCACAACGGAGGAAAAGATGAAGAAAATTTTAGTTACATTAGCACTGGCAGCATTGCTGTTTGCGGGCTGCAGCAGCAAGGAAAAAGGACCTGTCGATGGAACCTATTCGGCAACAGGAACAGGAATTCATGGTGAAGTTTCGGTAGAAATCGTGGTTGAAGGCGGTGCAATCAAATCGGCCACAGTGGATGTCAGTGGCGAGACGGTAGGCTATGGAGCTGACCATCAGGCTGATTTTGAGGAACAGATCGTGAAGGCCAATGGCGCAGAAATCGATGGTGTTTCCGGCAGCACATTTACTTCTAATGGAATCAAAGAAGCGTATGCTAAGGTTCTGGAAGAAGCCGGTTTTACAACTAGCGAAGAATAATTGAAAAGAGCGGAAAAGTTTGATATGTCCCCAGCATCCTGGGCGCATATCCACTCCGCTTTTTTTAATTAATTTTATTGGAAAATTGATTAGAAAACCAACTATAAAATTCCAAGAGAGATTTGATTTTGAATGAAAGTGCAGGCAGCTATCAGTATCTAAAGCGATAATTAAAATGCAAAACAAATTAAAACTGCCAAAGCAGCAAGTATATTAGGATGCAAAAAGTGGTAGGGGATTGGTTCAAAAGAAGGTTAAATCCCTTTGGTTTTGATAAAAAAGATCTTTTAATCTTTTGAAAAAATATCATTCGACTTTATTTTAAAAATTCGTATTGAATCCGTTTCATTTTTTGAGGATTTTGTTTCAAATAAGCGATCAGCCAGCTTTTCCAGGATGTTTCATTCTCATCCAGCTGATCCAGTGAAAATTCAGCATCAAAAACAAAGGCTTCTTCAAAGCCGGCTCGCAAAAGAAAAAATAATTCACGCTCGGTGCAGGAGTCGAAGAAAACGCTGTACTCTTCTTCAAAAAATAAATCAGCTTCCAGCAGATCCATGACATCATCAATTCCGATCTGTAAGCGATGGATCGCACTGATTTTTTCGTCGAGCCGATTTAGCCGGAGAATGAAATGAAAGGCTTCCGGATCAGAAGTATGGTTTAGCAGGGTCTGGTGGGATTCAGGGCGATGTTCAATCAGGCCGTGATAGCTTAGAGGGGTACGGCTTTGCTGAAGATATTGCTGGATCGGCAGCGGAAGCATTTGGATGCGAACAGGAAGTTCTTGACAGGCTTGGATCTCTTCGTGGGTCAGCAGCAAGCCGGGGCTATGTTTTTTTTCGATATGAGCCAGACATTGCCGAACAGTCAATCCAAATAAATTGATTCCCGCCTGGTCAAAGGGAATATTCAGCCACTGTTCAAAATCACGGATGAGCGTCTTCAAATCGCTGAAACCCAAGCAAAAAGCTTCTTCCAATTGAAATTTTTCCAAGTATTCCAAAACAAAAAGACAAGTTCTTGAGGAAGTCAGATCTTTGCCTTCCCATAATTCGTAACTGAAGTCCAAATCATCACTGTCACAGTAATAAAAAAAACCATCTGGACGGCGCAGCCGCTGAAGATAAAGAGGCAGATCACGGTAGATCTGATCATGTTCCTCGTTGTGAATCCATAGCGGTTTTCTTTGTAGAAGACGAACAATCGCTTCAATACGAAGGATCAGCTGGTCTAGAACATGCTGCCCGCGATCAAGCTGTTCCCGCAGAGAATAAAGCTGCAAATCTGCTGAAGATGAAAAACCAAGGGAAAAAAGAAAATCGAGGGACCGCAGGATCCGCTGATAGTCTGGACGGCTAATTGAGGAACTGCGCTGCCGATTGCGAATCTGAACATATTCATAAATGATGACAGAATATTCCTGGATCTTATGGTCATATTCGCTGACAGTGAGAATTCCAGATGATAAGGCCTGCTCCAGGATCAGGCGGATTGCGTGCGGATGGAAAGGAAGAACAAGATCATTTTTCATTGGCCGACAGCATCACTTTCATTAATTTTTGTTGAGGCTTTAGCCCAAAACAATTCTGTTGGGCAGCATGAAGCAACTGAAACTGCTTGGTTTTAGCTAGATAAGACTGGATATGGTGCTGCAAAGTGGAAAAAAGCGATTGGATCAGCTGCTGATCTGAAATTCGAATCGAAGTTTGACTGCGCAAAAGATAATAAGCGCGAATCATTCCTTTTGACAAATACAGGACATTGTTTTCCAGAATTTCCATGGACAGCAGCGGCTCAAGGATATCTGCCAGCTTATGGGGATCCAGTTCGATCCAGTCCAACTGATCACAAATCTTCTGCTGGTAGCGCTGCAGTTCTTTTTGTTGTGACTCGTCTAGAACCCATTGACGAAAAATGAGGGCATGCGAAGATGCGGATTCGATGTTCATAGAGAAGCCTCCTTGTGAATCAAAGTTTTATCGCAAAGCATCATGGAATGCAAGACTAGAAAAAAGCGAAGAAAAGTGTTATGATAATAGTGCAAAAAAAAGGAAACGAAATGATCGTTTCCTTTTTTGTTTTAGCCAATAAACGCGGTTTCTTTTAAAGCGATAAATCTTTTTTGACAAAAAGATGGACCGCCATCGAAGATAGTCCTCCTGCAGTAAATAAAAGAATCAGCGGGCCCCATAAAGCGCCAGCAGGATCACTGAGCAGCTTTTGCGGATCAAACAGGGTCAGGAGCGTCAGATAACGCAAAAACTCGAATTGATCCCCAACCTGGCTGAGCATCTGCAGCAGCAAAGAGGCAATGATCAAAGCAGCACCGGCTCCATCAGCGAAGCGTGTATCAGCAAAACAGCAGACGCAGAAGAAGCAAAGCGCTGCTAGAAATCCATGAAGGGCTAACAGTCCTGCGGCTAGTCTGAAATAACAGATCAGATCCAGCTCATCTGGAAAGAAGAATTCGCTAAGCAGCAGAATCAATCCTGTCAGATAACCATTGAGCAGCAAAATAGTGAATAGGAAGAAAAACAGCTGAGTCATGAGGATCTTTTTTCTGGATATCCCAGCCGAAAGAAGCCAGGCCATGGATCCGCTGTCGATATAGCGGGTGAGCAGCCGATGGCCTAATAGCAGAATCAGGACGACCGGAAACGCGATCAACAAAAATCCATACAGATAATTGGCAATAAATTCAACGAGGGTGGATCCAACATGCATCATGCCAAAAGCTGCGAACAGCTGCGGCATGCTTTCTGCCATTAGATTAAGGCTTTCTCCCAGTTTGGGATCAAACATCATGATGATGATCCCGGCATACAAGGTCAGTACGGCCATAAAAAGGATTAACAGCTTCCAATTGGTTTTCCATTCTTTCAGAAATAAAGTTTTATTCATGATCGTGTTCTCCATAGAAATGCATAAACAATTCTTCTAGGCTTTGCGGTTGCACACTGAGATCCTCGATAAAGAGGCCGCTGAGCTCCTGGATCAATTCTTGAGGGCTTCCGGAAATACTCAGGCTGACCTGACGGCCTTCTTTGATTGCTTTCGCATGATTTTTCTGGAAAGAAGCGGCATCCTGCTCACAACCAAAATCGATGATGTAGGTTTTTGGGCGATTTTGACGAAGCTTTTGCATTTCTTCCATGGCTGCAATTCGGCCGCTTCGGATAATGATAGCCCGATCACAGGTGCGTTCGACCTCCTCAAACATGTGAGAGGAAAGCAGGATGGTGGTTCCTTCCTGTTTCTTTTTGCGAATCAGCTCAATAAAACGGTTTTGCATCAGAGGATCCAAACCACTGGTCGGCTCATCAAGAATCAGGATTTCTGGATCCTGCATCATGGCTACCACCAGTCCGATTTTCTGCTTGGTCCCTTTGGACATCCGAAGAATTTTTCCATCTGCCTGAAGATCGAAGTACTCCATCAATTCATGGGCAAGCCGCAGGTCCTGGATGCCTTTCAGCCGGGCCATGAAAGTGATAAAGTCGAGTGCAGTCAGCTCGTTTATAAGACTGATTTCTCCTGGCAGATATCCAACTTTGCGGGTGATTGCTGCGGCGTGTTCAAAACAGTCCAAACCCTGAATCTGGACCGTTCCATGATCGGGACGGATAAATCCAAGCAGATGTCGGAGCGTGGTTGTTTTGCCGGCCCCATTGGGGCCTAAGAAACCTACGGTTTCTCCTTTTTCGATAGTGAAGCTGATGTTGAAGATACCGCGGGATTGACCGTAATCCTTGGTCAGATTCTGAATTTGAATGACGCTCATAATGAGTCCTCCTGATAAACCGTTTTTATGCAGTACGTTCTCTTTGTAAAAATGATCGATGAACTTCATGCTCAAAAGCAGCCTATGAAATCTGCTGCTTTTATCTGGAAAACCAGTGAAAAAAATCTGGTCTATGCGGAAGTCTCTTCTTTCAAGGCATGCCGCCTTTTTAAGCAACACAATTTTGGGTCGCTTTCTTTGTGATCTTAGTGCTGGATGTGTCATTGTAGCTTCTATTTTATTATAATTCATGGATATTTTTAGACAACCCTTAAGGCAAGAAAAAACCGAGGGATCGGGGGTTGTCTCTTAAAAGAAAGCTGATATAATGAGGGAACAGACGGTTAAGAGCGGGGACAAAGAAGAAAAGCAGATTTTAACCGTTTCAGCTATTTTGAAAGCGAAAATTGAAAATGGCAGGGGCCAAAGAATTAAAAAGCAGAGGAGGACGACGATGCGTTCTGCAACGAAAAATGGAATCATTGAAGGGGTAATCTGGAAACAGATTTTGATCTTTTTCTTTCCAATCTTATTTGGAACTTTTTTTCAGCAGCTTTATAACACGGTAGATGCGATCATTGTTGGAAATTTTGTTGGAAAGGAAGCGCTGGGAGCTGTCGGTGGAACGACAGGGACATTGATCAATCTGCTGGTCGGCTTCTTTGTTGGGCTTTCCGGAGGAGCGACAGTGATTATTTCTCAGTATTATGGAGCAGCCGATCGAGACAAACTTTCAAAGGCGGTCCATACTTCTTTGATGCTGGCCATTACCGGAGGCGCGGTGCTGATGCTGGTCGGATTGCTGGCTGCAGAGCCGGCATTGAATCTGATGCAGGTTCCAGAAGAAATCATGGGATATTCCTTGACTTATATCCGAATTTATTTCTTAGGGATGATTCCGAATATGATCTACAATATCGGCTCGGGAATTCTTCGTGCTGTGGGAGATTCGCGCCGCCCGTTATTTTTTTTGATGGCTGCCTGCTTGGTCAACATTGTCCTTGATTTGTTTTTTGTGGTTGCGCTGCATTGGGAAGTGATGGGAGTGGCTGTGGCCACGATTCTTAGCCAAGCCGTGAGTGCTGTGCTGGTGATTTTTACGCTGACACGCAGCGAAACCGATTATCAGGTTCGGATTCATGAGCTGCATATGACTTCTGGAATCCTGAAAAGCATTGTTTTGATCGGACTTCCGGCAGGCCTTCAGTCCGTGGCTTATTCCCTGTCCAATGTGATCATTCAGTCCAGCGTCAATGCGTTTGGAACGGATGCCATAGCTGCCTGGACCGCTTATGGCAAGATCGATTCGCTGTTTTGGATGGCCATGAGCGCTTTTGGTGTGGCCATTACGACCTTTGCCGGTCAAAATTTTGGTGCTGGTCGGATCGATCGAATGAAGAAAAGCGTCCGGGTCTGCCTGGGCATGGCGATTGGTACAGCCTTGATGATGAGCGTACTGTTCTGGTTCAGCGGAGCCTGGATTTACCGGCTTTTTACGCAGGATGCCGAGGTTATTGCGAAGGGAATGGAAATTTTGCGGCTGCTGAGTCCTTTCTTTGTCTCGTATGTCTTTATTGAAATTTTCAGCGGAGCGATGCGCGGCTGTGGGGATGCCTTGATCCCGATGCTGATGACGGCACTGGGCGTGTGCGGGGTAAGGGTTGTCTGGATTTTGGCGGTTGCGCCTCATTGGCAGCAGCTGAGTCGGGTGCTGCTTTGTTATCCGCTTTCCTGGGTTTTGACAGCGTTGTTTTTTCTGGTTTATTATCTGCAAGGCGGCTGGCTTCGAAAACGAATCCGTCTGCGTCAAAAGACGAAATAAAGCGGTTTGGCTGAGACTCTCTTTGGAGGGTCTTTTTTTGATTTGTGAGAAAAAAATAGTAATGATTGAAAACGGTCAAATAAATGATTGAAAACAATCTAATATTTGATTGTTTATTTAAAATAATCAAAATATATTGACTGATTCAATCAAAATGATTATATTAAAATCAGTTAAGCGCTTACACTACTTTGGGAGGATGTGAATTCATGATTGTAACCCATACTTCCAATCCTTCAATCGACTACTTTCTGGAATTGCCGCATGATCTGGCTCCGGGGATCCAGCGGGCCAGTCAGGGCTATCTTTTACCAGGGGGCAAAGGGCTGAATGTCTCGATGATCCTGAATCAGCTGGAAATTCCTTCGATAGCGACGGCTTTTTTGGGAGGCTTCTCAGGAGAGTATATCAGCCAGACGATGACGAACTATCCGTGGATCACGCTGCAGTCAATCAAGATCGAGGAAGCCAATCGGATCAATGTCAAGATCCGTGGGACCTGTGAGACCGATATCAATGCTCCAGGCCCATTGATCAGTCCGCTTGCTCAGCAGCAGATGCTGAAAGAACTGGCTAGGCTGCTGCATGCTAAAGATTGGTTGCTGATTTCCGGAAGCCTGTCCCGCTGTGTCCAGGAAGATTTTCTTTTAAAGGCGGCACAGTTGGTTCATCGTGTTTCTGCGCGGCTGGTGCTGGATGTCCCGGGAATCAAAGCTTCGCTGATCGCTCGTTTGAAGCCAACGCTGATCAAGCCCAATGTGGAAGAACTCAACGCAATGTTTGGACGGCTTGGAACGGTGGATGAACAGGTCAGTCAATTGCTGGACGCCGGAGTGGAGCAGATCCTGCTGTCCAATGGCAGCCAAGGAGCATTCTTTTATACACGGACAAAACGATACCGGATCGAACATCCCTGTTTGAAGGCTATTAGTACGGTTGGTTCAGGAGACAGCATGCTGGCGGCCTTTGTGGGGATGCTGGAGCAGGGACGCACGATCGAAGAAGCACTGGTCTGGGCGGCAGCGGCGGGTGAGGCAACAGCGATTTCGAAAGGACTGGCAGATCGCGCCAAGATCGAAGCATTGAAGGAAAACGTCAGGATTATTCAAGAAGAAGCAAGGAGAGAACAAGATGAAGATAACGATGGCACGAATTGACAATCGCTTGCTGCATGGCATTGTGATTGCTCAGTATCTTCCGCGATCCAATTGTCAACGTATCATGGTCATTGATGATGAGGTGGCATTGGATCCAAAGAAAAAAGAGATGATGATGTTTGCCAAACCCAATGGCTATGCTGCCAGCATCATTCCGCTGCAGAAAGCAGTAGAAAATTTTAAGGCAAACAAATATGAAGGTCAGCGAATTTTCATTCTGGCAAAAACTCCGCATGTTTTTTTGGAATTGGTCAAGGCCGGAGTGAAGATCCCGGAATTGATGATCGGAGCAACGGATCGCCTTAATGAGGGAATCAAGCTGAGCAACCGGGCGTTTATTAGCGAAGAAGAAGCGGAAGAATATCGCCAGCTGAGGAAACTGGGCGTTGCGATCATCGTGCAGCATGCGCCATCGGTCACACCGGTGGATCTGTTCAAAATCATTCATTAAGGAAGGGGAAAATATATGTTTGGTTTAACCGCAATACAACTGTTTCTTATTATTCTTTTGACCGAGCTGATCGCTTTGGACAGCGGCGGTCCGCAGACGCAGGTCATTTCTAAGCCCTTGGTGGTTGGAACCTTGATCGGAATGGTGTTGGGGGATACCGCGCAAGGAATGTTTATTGGCGCGACCTTACAGCTGATGTCGATGGGAGTGGTCGGTCTGGGTGGTGCCAGCGTTCCAAACTATGTCATCACCACGATTATCACAGTCATTGTGGCGATCCAGTCAGGACAGGGCTATGAGATCGGATTGACGATCGGGCTGCCAGTGGGAATGCTTTATGTCAATCTGGATATTTTGCATAAGATCTTAAATGGCTATGTCATGCGCTGGTCGCAAAAGCTGGCTAATGAAAAGAAATTTAAGGAAAGCATCAGCGTGCTCTATCTGCATTTGGTCCTGATGTCCCTGAAGTTCTTGCTTCCAGTGCTAATCGTACTTCTGGCTGGACAGGCAGTGACTCAGACGATTGTCGATGCGATGCCGGCTTGGCTGTTTAATGGAATGACCGTTGCTGGAAAGATCTTACCAGTAACTGGTATGGCAATGCTGCTGAATTATATGCCGGTTGAAAAGAATTTCCTGTATTTGTGCATCGGCTTTGTAATGTACGCATATATGGGAGTGGGCACCTTAGGCGTCGCCATCATTGGCTTTGGTCTTGCCTTTAAGTATTATTATGATCAGACGCATCAAGTCGCTGCAGCATCAGCAGCAGGAAATGCAGGAGGGTTAGAAGATGAATAAGGTCTTAACAAAACAGGATGTCAATCGTGCTGGTTTACGCTGGATGGTCATGCCGATGTCTTCATTCTGCTATGAAGCGCAGTTTGGTCAGGCCGTGGTTTATGCCCTGGCGCCGGCTTTGCGTAAGCTTTATCCGGATGATGACGATTATCTGGCCGCCATCAACAATCATTTTAAATACTTCAATACCCAGCCCTATATGTGTCAGATCGTTTTAGGAGCGGCCCTAGGAATGGAAGAACAGCTAGGCCGGGCTGGTGCTGAAACGATCCAGGATTTTAAGACCGGAGTCATGGGCCCGCTGGCGGGAATCGGTGATACGCTGTTCTGGGTCGTCATTCCGACAATCTGGGCGTCGATTGCTTCGCCGATGGCTTTGGAAGGCAATGCGACCGGATTGATCCTGTGGACGCTGTTTGGTATTGCGCTGACGTTGTTCCGTCTAAAATTCTTTGAATGGGGATACAATCTTGGAACTCGGCTAATTACCGAATTGAAATCGACGCTGCAGGTGTTGACCGATGCGTGCTCGATCCTTGGTTTAACGGTCGTTGGTGCTTTGATTCCTTCGGTGGTTTCCGTTCAGGTTCCATTGACCCTTAATTTTGCGACAGGGACTTCCATGTCGATTCAGGAACAGCTGGACAAGATCATGCCTTGTCTGGTTCCGGTTTTGCTGACGCTGATCTGCTACAAACTGCTGGGCAAGAAAAAGGTCAGCATGACCTGGCTGGTTCTGGTTGTTTTGATTATCAGCATCCTTGGTTCGGCCTTGGGAATTCTTGGCTAAAATAGAAAGCTGCAGCTTGCTTGCTGCAGCCTTCTTTACAAAAGAAAGGAAGAGAATGAAAAAGATCGTTTTTTGCAGTCATGGAAGGCTGTGTGAAGGAATGCTGGATACTTTGAAGGTCTTTTCCTTGTATGAGGAAAAGAGGATGGAGGCAATTCCTTTTTACACTGAAGGAATCGATGCTGAAGCCCGTTTAAATGCATATAAGGAAAGACTTCAGGCAGAAGATCAGCTGCTGATATTTACAGATGTGGCTTTTGGCAGTGTCAATCAGTGGGTCATGGCCGCGTTTCAGGATTTTTCTAACGTTTTTATTGTAACGGGAATGAATTTAATGATCGTTCTGGAATTGCTTTCGTTGGATGGAGCATGGACGGAAGCAGCCGTGAGCGCGAAAGTAGAAGAAGCGCAGGCTTCGATCCAGTTTACTCGAAAGATGAGTTTTTCTTTGAGCGAGGAAGATGAATAGGGAGGATATTGATGAAAATAGCAATACGACAATGTGATCTTACTCCTTCCCGGCCTTGCTGGCAGGGAGGATATGTTCAGCGCACGAATTTTTATGAGAAGGTCCATGATCCGATCACTGCGACCCTCTTCGTTTTGACCTTTGAAAAAACCAAGATGGTCTTTGGAAGCTTGGATGTCAGTGGGGTCGATCAGGCACTGACAGATCTGATTTTAGAGCGCACCGCGAAAAAAGGGGTAAAATTGGACCCTCAAGAGCTTTTATTAAGTGCGACCCATACGCACAGTGGCCCGCTGGTTGGGGCCTATTATGATCGAAAGATCGATCCGGATTATTACGAAAAGGTGATCGAAACAATTAGTACAGCCATTGTTGAGGCATATCAGCAAGAAGGCGAAGAATGTCAGCTGTACTATCGCAATACATGGATCGATGGCCTGTATTCGAACCGCAATGATCCCAACAAGCTTTCAGATAAATGGATCCATCAGTTCGGTTTTTTTCAAGATGGAAAGCTGCTGGCCATGATTACTTCACTAGCCCATCATTGTACGGTCTTAGGTCCTAATTTCACGGATCTGAGTGCTGATTTATTTGGCGAGATGCGCCGTCTTTTGCAGCAGGAGGTTCAGGCTCCGGTGATGATGGTGCAGGGCAATGCCGGGGATATGGGCAACAAACAGTACCGCCGCAGCAATTTGTTTGACGAGGTCGAGCGGCAGGCCGCTGCACTGGTGGATCAGATCCGAAAAAAACATAGTGCATGGCAGCTTTTGAAATGCGACCATTGCACGATTCGTACCGTTGCCTATCAGGCGGTATATGATGTGAATGCAGAAGACTATGTAGCAAAAAAACAGGAATTCGAGGAACAATTGAAGACCGAAACCAATTTCGATACAATCAAGCTGCTGGTAACGGGAATCCGCAGTTTTGAACGAAAGATCGAACAAGGATCCCGTCATGTAGAACGGACGATGGAGGCGCGGATCTATGATCTGGAAGAATTGCAGATCGTGGCGGTACCGGGAGAGCTGGGCTCGATCCTTGGCTTGCGAATCAAGGCGGCATCGGCGGCCAAGGTATGCTTTTTATGGGGCTATGCGAATCCGACCAACCTTGGTTATATGATCGAAAAAGAAGCTTATGAGGGCTTTTCTCAGGAAAGCAACGTTACGGATTATCCCGCCGGGATCCCGGATGAATATGCTGCGGCCATAATGGATGCGCTGCAGCAGCCGCATGAATAACACAGCGAGCCGTCCGATTCGATCAGAGCTGAAATCGTATCGGATCAAGGAGGCTACAGAAAAACCATCACGCTGGAATTTTATGAAGATTTTACGGGAATTCAGCACGTTAAAAGAATTTTATCCGGAAATCGATCCGTATGCAGAGGTTTATCGCTTTCGGAAAAATCTGTATGCGATCTTTAGCCTGGGGCTGACCACTGGCTGCGCGGATACCTGGAATTATTTGATTTTAGGTCCTAAAAAAGCGATGCTGATCGATACTGGATGCGGTGCGGGGAATTTGCGTGGCTTGTGTGAAAAGCTGGCTGAGGGAAAAGAGATCCTTTGTGTTAATACGCATTATCATTTGGATCATTCTGGTGGGAATGCAGCGTTTGATGCGGTTTATATCCATGCGTACGATGTGCCGCATTTACAAGAAACCAGAAAAAAGGGCTTTGTTGATTATTTTGATGAACATGGAAACCCTAAGGAAACCTATTTTGATCCGGCTGATTTAGTGAAACCCAAAGAGTATAAAATCATTCCCTTTGAAGATGGCGATTTTTTTGATCTGGGAGAGGGATACCGGGTCGAGGCAAAGCATCTTTCCGGGCATACTCCTGGACAAAGCGCCTTTTATGATCATCAGAATCACTGTCTTTTTATCGGTGATAATACCAGCTGTTTTGGACCGCAGCCCAAGGAAGCCCATCCAGAATGCTGCACGGTGCGTTCTTTACGGGATGGTTTGCAGAGCTTGCTGCCGCTTTTGGATGAGGTCGACGGTGTTTTTGCCGGTCATGGGACCATCGATCAGCATCCGCTGGTGATTCAGTATATCCTGGATGCGGCAAATCGGATCCTGGCCCATCCTGACTGGGCAGACGATCAGGTCAGCTTTGGCGGTCGTAAAATGCTGGCAAAGATGATCTATCAGCAGGGCAGTGATTTAAAATACACGCCTGACAGCGTCGGATCAAGGGAATAAAACCGCCAACAGAGCCCTTTTTGAGGGCTCTTTTTTTGATGCATATTGAAGAAGCAGACAGAAAATGCGAAAATAGAAACAAGGGAAGCAGTCATGAGGTCCTTTGTTTAATAATCTGAAAATTTGCGGCTGAAAGCAGAAAAGATCATGTAAACACCCGCAGACAGAACCCCTTTTTAAAAACAGAAAAAGCGAGGATGAGGAAATGAAAAACAAGCGGTGGAGCAGCATTCTTGAGCTGTGTGAGAATCAGGGAGCAGTAACGGTAGAACAGCTGACTGCAGTTTTGCAGGTCTCTGAAGCTACCGTTCGCCGGGATTTGCAGAAGATGGAGGACAACGGACTGATTTTCCGGTTTCATGGCGGAGCTCGGCTGATTGACAATGAACTGAAGGAAAAATCGATGACGATGAAATCGCTGCTGAATATAGAGGAAAAAGAAAAGATCTCACGGTATGGGGCTTCGTTGATCCAGGATGGACAGATCGTGTTTTTGGATGCCGGGACAACAACGTATAATCTGATTGATTATATTGAAGCGCGGGAGATTACCGTGGTTACGACTGGAATTCCTCATCTGACCAAATTATCACAGCGCAACATCAAGACGTTCGCCCTGAGCGGGTTTGTCAAATCGAGCACGGTGGCGGTGACGGGAAAGGAAACCGTCAATCAGCTAAGCAATATGAATTTTGATATTGCTTTATTAGGGACCAATGGCGTTCATCCGGCTGCCGGCTTTACCACCCCGGAAGAATATGAGGGAGAAGCCAAAGCAATGGCCATGCGGCGGGCTAAGAAATCGTATATTTTAGCGGATAAAAGTAAATTCAACAAGCTTTGTTTCGTACATTTTGCTGATCTTCAGGATGCAACGGTGATCATCGATGCCAAAATTGAAGATTTTGATTATCAGCTGATTGACTATATCGTTGCCCCATGATCAGCAAAACGAATGGAGGAAGGGTTGCATTTCCCGTTATTTCAGTTATAATTAACACTATCAAAGCGTCATAAACAAAGGACCAGTACACAGAAACCGGCAGGAAAGAGAGAGGAAGCAGGCTGAAAATTCCTTACTGAACGGACTGTCGAATTCACCTTTCGAGTGGGAGTAATGACCCCCGGAGCTCCTCCGTTAAAGGGAGAGAAAGGTGTATCCATCCCAGGATGGATAAATCAGGATGGTACCGCGCTCGTCGTTCCTGCAATGGAACGGCTTTTTTATTTTCTAGGAGGAAAGAGTATGGAAAAGATACAGCAGGTCAAGGCGGAAGCTTTGGCAAACATCGAACAGTGCACGACCGTTGAAGCGCTGCAGCAGGTCCGCATCACGGTGCTGGGAAAGAAAGGCCCGATCCAATCTTTGATGATGCTGATGAAGGATCTGGCACCTGAGGAAAAACCGTCTTTTGGAGCTGAAGTCAACGAGTGCAAACAGACGGTGGCCAAAGCGATCGAAGAAAAAATGGCCGAGTTGGAAGCAGGGGCACTAGCAGCACGTCTAAAGGCAGAAAAGATTGATATCACTTTGCCTGGAATTTCACTGCGGCTGGGAACGATGCATCCGCTGACACTGGTCAGTCAGGAGATTGAGGATCTTTTTATTGGAATGGGTTATACCGTGGCAGAGGGGCCAGAGGTGGAATTGGATTTCTATAACTTTGAACGGGCCAACATTCCGGCGGATCATCCGGCCCGGGATATGCAGGACACCTTCTATATCAATGCCAAAGAGCTTTTGCGTACGCATACTACTGCAATCCAGATGCGGGTATTGGAAAAGGCGGATGGAGTGCTGCCAATTAAAGTCATCTGTCCAGGAAAAACCTACCGTCGGGATGATGATGATGCAACGCATTCGCATCAGTTCATGCAGGCGGAAGGGCTGGTTGTCGATCGCAACATCACGCTGACCGATCTGAAAGGAACCTTGCAGCTGATGGCGGAGCGGATGTTTGGAAAAGGCCGTCAGATCCGTTTTAGGCCGTCTTATTTCCAGTTCACCGAACCTAGCGTGGAAGTCGATGTCAGCTGCCATCTGTGCGGAGGCAAAGGCTGTCCGGTCTGCAAGGGGACAGGCTGGATCGAAGTGCTGGGAGCCGGCATGGTTCATCCCAATGTTTTAAAGATGGCCGGCTTTGATCCGACGCAATGCTCCGGTTTTGCCTTTGGTGTAGGACTGGAGCGGGTCGCGATGCTGAAATATGGCATTGATGATATTCGAAATTTCTATGTTAACGACGTGCGTTTCTTGAAGATGTTTGATCGTTTTGATTAAGAAAGAAGGGCTGGAAAATGAGATTAAGTTTTAATTGGCTAAAGGAATATATTGATCTGGATGGAATCAGTCCGCAAGAGCTGGCCGAGCGGCTGACGATTGCCGGACTGGAAGTGGAAGGCATTGAAAAAATGGCTGAAGGGACGAATCTGGTGATTGGAAAGGTATTGACCTGTGAGGATCATCCGGATTCTGATCACCTGCATGTGACAACCGTCGATGTTGGAAATGAGGTTTTGAATATTGTTTGCGGGGCGCCCAATGTGGCCGCTGGACAGAAGGTCATCGTTTCCAAAGTAGGGGCTCGATTGGCCAATGGCGTAGAGATCAAGGCTGCCATGGTCCGCGGTGTTCCCTCCAACGGGATGATCTGCAGCCTTTCTGAGCTGGGGGTAGATAAAAAAGCTCAGACCGAGGAACAGCTGAATGGAATTTATGTTTTTGAGGAAGAGGCTGAGGTCGGAGCGGAAAACGTTTTGGAACAGTTGGGATTGGATGATACGATCCTGGATATCGGATTGACCCCGAATCGTGCTGACTGCAATGCAATGTGGAATTTGGCAAAGGAAGTCGGTGCCGTGCTGCATCGTCCGGTGCATTGGCCTGATTGTAAAGGAGCCTCCAAGATCGGGGGACCATCCACCTTTAAGCTGGCTA
>CALVGQ010000065.1 GCA_944327135.1 uncultured Erysipelotrichaceae bacterium
TTCTGGTTCTCCAAGGTGAAGCGGAATGTTCTGCTTGTGGCTGGCTTCATGCAGCTTGTCCCAGATTTCCTTGATTTCTTTGGTCAGATACCAATAGGTTCCGCCGAATCCGGCATTATGCAAAGAATACATGAAATCCGGCTGCAGTTCATCGATCAATTTCATCAATGCCTGAGTTTCTGGAATCGGCTTATCATAGCTGTATTTTTTATAATGGAACGGGAAGGTCCATTCGACCTGTTCATAGCCAGCTGGCCGGAAATAATTGCGGGCGTAGTTGCTAAGTGTGATCGGTCCTTTGAACCATTTCTCGTTTAGCTGGGTGCCGTCGATATCGATGCTTTTGATCAGATACCAGGTATAGCCCAGTTCTTCGCGCAAAGCGTCATCCTCGGCCAAAGCACGGCTGAAATATTCCAGCATCATGGCGCCCATTGGCTCATTTGGATGCGGGCAGCCAAACATCAGCGCTTTCTTTGGACCATCTCCAATTTTCAAACACAGAATCGGATGTCCTTTACGGGATTTTCCGGCTTCGAAGACCGTGACGATATCTGGATATTCCTTTGCTAATTTGCGGGAGCTTTCATCCATTTCGTCGACAGTCAGAAAAACCTGATAATCCGGAATGTTGTTAATCAGTTTTGAAAAATCTGCCATGTTTTCTCCTCCTTGAACAGTTAATTTCATTATACTAGTTTTGATGGTTTTTCATAGCAGAACTTTTCAAACTGCTGAAAAATTTTCAAACAAATGAAAAAAGCAGCGTTTAGCTGCTTCGTTTTATTTTAAATGAGCATCAAACCAGTTCAGCATTTCAGTCAGCCGTTTGATCCGATGGGAAGGCTTTCCAAAGATCGGCAGTCCATGATGATCGCCATGGAACAGCAAAAACCGGGTTTCGGTTTGATGCAGCTTAAGCGCATAGAACATTTGGATTGGCTCTGCGATCCAGCAGCGGTAATCCTGATCGGAATGAATGAACATCGTTGGGGTCTTGACCTGATTGGCATATTTTAGCGGAGACTGCTCCCAAACCAAGCCGATATCGCTCCACGGGTCAGCGGCTTGATTGGAAATGTTGTAAGTAAAGCCGATATCGGTGCAAAGGAATTTGGTCACATAGTTGGAAATGCTGGCTTCCGGAATGGCTGCTTTGAAACGGTTGGTCTGGGTGATGATCCAGTTAGTCATGTAGCCGCCATAAGAGCTTCCGGTGACGCCCAATCGATTTTGATCCAGCGCTGGATAGCGGCGGAGCACTTCGTCGGTAAAGGTCATCAGGTCCTGATAATCCTCTTTGCCAAAGCGGCCGCGAATGTCGGCAAAGGCATTGCCACGGGAATCCGAACCGCGCGGATTGCAGAAAAAGACAAAGTAGCCGTTGTTGGCAAACCATTGCATTTCATGGTTGATGACTGGACCGAAGGTGCCTTTTGGGCCGCCATGGATTTCCAGGATCCCTGGGTATTTTTGATTTGGATCGTAATCGACTGGCTTGATCACAAAGCCTTCATGACGGATCCCGTCGCTTTCAAAGGCAAATGTTTCGATCGGGCTGAAGCTGGTGCTTTCCATCATTGGTGTATTGAAATGGGTAAGCTGGATTTCTTCATTATCTTTGAGCAGATAGATTTCCTGAAGCTTCTGATCGCGCAGTCCGATAAATAGGATGCGGCCGTCCTTAAAGACATCAAAGCTTTCAATGCCGCCATGATAGCCGCTAAGCTGAGTGATTTCGCCTTTTTCATTGAAGCATTTCATGCAGCCGTTGTTTTCATCGCTGCAGCTGAAATAGATCCAGCCATTGGCTTCCTTGACGGCAGAGCCGAATTGCTGGATGCAATCGGAGCCCAGGGAGGCGCCATAGCTATTATCGAAATGAACCAGCGCATGACGTTTTCCATCGGAATCGATTTCAAACAGGGTCCCATGCTGATGATAGCCGTATTTTTCAAAGCTGCTCAAGCTGGCAATGATTTTGTTTTGACAGAAGAAAGCCCAGTTTACGGCCACCTCGCCTGCTTCAACTAGTGTTTTCTTTTCATGGCTTGCCAGATCGTAAAGGATCAAAGCGCTTGGAATGACACGCACATCAACCATGGGATTTTCGATCAACAGCAGCTTGCCGTCTTTAACATGGGCGATCGACGCATTGGCCATGCGGTTTGAGATCGGCTCATAGGCTTGTGTCTGGCAGTCGAAAAGATAAAGCTGGGTCCGCTTTTGATTGGTAATGCCGGCACCATTGGCCCAGAACGGGATTTCATCAAACCATTCAAATTCTTTCTGGCTTTTGAGCGTTTCTTTGACTTGGGAACGCTTTTGTTCATTTTCACATTCAAAGAAGTTCAGACCATCAGCCCGGACGGAAACACTCAGGATCAGATGATTATCATCTGCTTTTTCAAAACCACTGACATTCATCGGAAGGCGAAACCATTCCTGGGCTTCGCCGCCATGGATATTCAGCTTGTAAAAGACAGTCCAGGATTCCTGATCGGCTTTTTTCTCCTGCAGCTGTTTGTCGCGGCAGCCGCTGAAAACGATCGTGTCTGAATCCCACCAGATGAAGCTGCGTTCTTCCTGTCCGCTGGTTAGCGGGAAGACCGCATGACTAGCCAGGTCCATCCGCCACAGATTACCAGGATAACTGTCGGTCTGCTGATCTCCGGTAATGAGGGCAAACACCGCCTGTTTTTCATCTGGAGAAATCTTAAGGTTGCCCAGATAAAAATAATTAATAAAATCTTCCGCTTTGACTTTGTTCATAATTCTCCTCTTTTCCTCTGTGGCTATTTTAGCATAGAAAACAGAAAAAGAATGGTTCATTTTTGCTTTCTTGTGAATGGTTAAGCACAAAGTCCTGGAGTTTTTTCTTCCTCCTTTGAAAGATTGCGCTATAATAGAAGCAACATGGATAGAAAAAGGGGGAGATCAAACATGAAGATCGTGATTAAAAACGGAAATCTGCACGACGGAAGAGGCAGCGTGCTGCCTAAGACCGATGTGCTGATCGAAGATGGAAAGATCATGCAGATCGCAAAGGATCTTTCGATTAAAGCAGACTGCGTCATTGATGCAGAAAATAAGGAAGTGCTTCCAGGATGGATCGATCCGGTTAGCGGCTGGGGCTGTGCAGCAGGAAGAGGACAAGCGCGGGATAACGATGAGCAAAGTGAGGCCATCACGCCGCAGCTGTCTGCTTACTATGCCTTTGATCCAGAAAGTATGAAATATCAGAAGCTGTATGAAATGGGAATTACCAGTGCAGGAATTGCACCCGCCAATTCCAATCTGCTGGGCGGCAGCATGGCCGTGTTCAAATGCTGGGGAGAAGGCCTGGAAGACATGCTGGTGAAGGAAGGCTGTGCAATGAAAGGCTCCCTGACTCAGTTCAAAAACGTTTATGGAAGCCGCAAGGTGCTGCCAATGACCCGCATGGGAGCGTTTGATCTGCTGAAGGAAACGCTGCGTAAGGCAGAAAAGATGGAAGAGGCAGAAAAGGATGAGAAGCTGAAGGCGCTTGAACCGGTATTAAAAGGAGAAAAAGCGTTGGTCATGAGCTGCAATACGGCAGCAGATATCGCGGCCTTAAGGCATTTGCTGAAGGATCGAAAGATCCGGCTGACGATTGCCAATGCCTATGGTCTTTCCAAGGCGCTGCTGGAAACAGACTGCCCGATCGTTTTGGGTGATCTGACTGATGGTTTCAGCAAGTTCAATCAGGCGGTGGATTATGATACGCTGTTTGCGATGATTCAGCAGGGCCGTCCTGTGGCCTTGAGCGCCTTCGGAGATGGAGCATCGCCAGGCCGAGAGATCCTGCTTTGGAACGCGCAGGAGATTGCCCGGCAGGCGGCCAAACGAGGATTGGATTTTAATGAGGAAGATCTTTTGATGCTGCTGAGCTGGAATCCGGCTAGGATCCTGGGGGTAGAGGATCAGATTGGAAGTCTGGCCCCGGGATTGGATGCAGATCTGATCGTTTGGACGGCCAATCCGCTGGTCAGCAACCGTGCTCAGGCAGAAACGGTTATCATTTCAGGAAAGATCGTAAAAGGGGGAAATCAGGATGAAGCTGATTAAAAATGCGAAGATCATGACGATGGATGCGCAGGGCGTCCTGGAAAAAGGCGATCTTTTGATCGATCAGGGAAAAATCGTAGAAATCGGGACAAATCTTTTTGAACCTTCGGCAGAAATCATCGATGCAGAAGGATTGATTGCTTTGCCGGGATTGGTTGATGCACATAG
Organism: uncultured Erysipelotrichaceae bacterium; assembly: GCA_944327135.1. GTDB lineage: Bacteria > Bacillota_I > Bacilli_A > Erysipelotrichales > Erysipelotrichaceae > CALVGQ01. The sequence continues at coordinate 4,258 of CALVGQ010000065.1, forward strand.
CCATATCGGAGGTTTTGATATCATCACCGGGGCACAGGATGTCAATGAGATGACTGATAAAGTGACGGCTGAGATGGAAATTGCCGATGGACTGGATCCGTACTCACCGATGTTTCTTGAAGCGCTGGAAGCTGGAATCACGACCAGTGCCATTGCCCCAGGCAGCGGCAACGTCATCGGGGGCCTGGTTTCAGCTGTGAAGTCCAGCGGAAAAACGATGGATGAGATGATCCTGAAAAAAGAGGTTGCCTTGAAGATGGCGATGGGCGGCAATCCGAAGGGGGTCTATGGCTCTCGCAATCAGCTGCCGATGACACGGATGGGAGTGGCGGCCGTTTTACGCAAGTATTTCCGAGATGTAAAAGAATACATGCGAAAGCAGGAAGAAGGAAAAACAGATCCAACCAAGCTGCCTGTGTATGATCCGGCAATGGAAAACGGAGCCAAGGTGCTGCGTAAGGAAATTCCGGTCAAGATGCACTGTACCCAGTTTGATATGATGACGGTGATCAATCTGGCGAAGGAATTTGATTTTGAATTTACACTGGATCATGCGTGGGGCGCGTCACGCTATCTGGATGAGTTGGTCGCAGCGCATTGTCCGATCCTGTTTGGCCCGATTGCTGTTGCGAAGGGCTTTGGCGAGTCGCTGCTGATCGATATTGACAGCGTGGCTGAGCTGGATCGGCGCGGTGTGGAATGCAGCCTGATCACAGATGGACCGGTGTATCATCCATGGACGCTGCTGCAGGAAGCAGGCGAAGTTGTACGGGCAGGGCTGGAAACCGAGCGTGTGCTGCGGATGGTGACTATCAACCCTGCGAAGGTTATGGGCTGTGCCGATCGGATTGGTTCTTTGGCGAAGGGCAAAGATGCGGATATTGTTTTGTTTCATGGAATGCCGGCAGAAAGCGTTTCGGCCTATGCGGTCATGACTTTGGTCAACGGAGAGATCGTTTATCGCAATTGAAAATTTTTACATTTAAAAATAATCGGCCGAATGAGGGCATTCGGCTGATTTTTGTCACAAAAAAATCGGAAAATGTTGGATAAATGGGACTTTCTGATAAAAAAAATCGGTTCAAACTTCCATTTTAAAAATTTTAAGGTATAATGGTTAGGTGAAATTCTTTTCATTTGTATGAAACAAGAATTTTTTCTTACAAAATTTGCTGTAAAAAGGAGAAGAAGAAAATGAAACGTTACATTGGAAAACGTGCGCTCAGTGGAATTCTGGTCGTTATCCTGTCAGTTTGTTTCAACTTCACGCTGATTCGGCTGGCGCCAGGCGATCCAGTGCGGATCATTGCGGGCTTGGATAACCCAAATGAGCAGCAGATCCAGGTGCTTCGTGAGAAGTATGGCCTGGATAAGTCGATTCCGGAACAGTTCGTCATGTTCCTGAAACAGGTTTCTCAAGGGGATCTTGGGTATTCGTATGTCAGTGATCGTCCGGTGGTGGACATGATCGTTGAAAAAGTCGGACCGACCCTGACGCTGACGCTGACCGCGGTGCTGCTTTCAGTAACCCTGGGAACGCTGATCGGAATTTACGCGGCACGAAAAAATGGTTCCTGGTTTGACAAGCTGGTGTGCAATCTGTCGTATTTCTTTGATGCGACACCGGGCTTCTGGCTAGGACTGATGATGATCATCGTCTTTGCATCGTATTTGAAGCTGCTTCCGACCTCCGGGATGGTCAGCTTGAAAAACAATTATACAGGCCTGAAATATATTCAGGATGTGGCGCGTCATCTGGTTTTGCCGATTTCGACGATGGTTTTGACCCAGACCCCATATTATTTCCGGATTGCCCGTTCTTCAGTACTGCAGGCGATGTCAGAGGATTACATTATCACCTTCCGGGCAACCGGAATGAAAGAAAGTCGTATTTTTAATAAATATGTTCTGCGAAATGCGATCCTGCCAACCGTTACGGTGTTGGGAATGAGCCTTGGTTTCCTGCTTTCCGGTTCCGTTTTGATTGAAACCGTTTTTGCATGGCCAGGCATGGGCCGGATGATGTTTACTGCGATTGGTAAGCGGGATTATCCGCTGCTGACCGGAATTTATCTGGTAACATCGGTCATGATTTGCATCGCGATGATTTTGGTGGATATCCTGTATGGATTGATCGATCCGCGAATTCGCTATGATTAGAGGGGGAAACCATGAAAAAGAGAACATTTTTCAGTCAGTTTAAGCATGTGATCAAAACCAATGCACAGCTTCGAACCGGCTTGATCTGCCTGGTGATTTTGGTGACGGTAGCCTTGCTGGCACCGGTATTGGCACCATGCGATCCTTATAAATTGTATGATTCCATTCTGGCTAAGCCGGGAACTTCAGGTCATATTTTAGGGACAGATGGTTTGGGCCGGGATGTTTTGAGCCAGATCCTGTATGGCGCAAGAACTTCGTTGATGATCGGTGTTGTTGCGGCTTCGATTTCTGGAATTATCGGAACCTGTATCGGCGGCATTGCCGGATTTTTCGGAGGAAAAGTTGACCGGTTTGTTTCGGAGTTTATGAACTTCTTTTTGATGACACCGTCTTTCTTCCTGATTCTGATCATTGTTGCTTTGTTTGGCAGCAACATCATGTATATCATGATTGTCATCGGTTTTACTTCCTGGACAGGAAATGCTCGTTTGATGCGGGCCCAGGCGATTTCTTTGAAGGAACGGACCTTTGTAAAAAGTGCGACAGCAATGGGCGAAGGCAAGTTTGCCATCATGTTTAAGCATATCATTCCAAACGGAATTTTCCCGATCGTGGCTCAGACGACCATGAACGTTTCCAGTGCGATCCTTTCAGAGGCAGGACTTTCCTTCCTTGGCTTGGGAGATCCTAATGTTGTCAGCTGGGGACAGATGATTTCACATGGCAAACAGTACATGCTGAAGGGCTGGTGGATTGCCGCCTTTGCGGGAATTGCCGTTATCTTTACCGTTCTGACCTTCTTTATGATCGGTGACGGAATGAACCGCGTTCTCTCTCCGAAGATGAACAGCAATAACTAGGAAGGAGAATGAGGATGAGCTTATTAGAATTAAAAGATGTGAATGTCCAGTACATTCTAAAAGATAAAAAGATCATGGCTTGTCAGCATATCGATCTGGAAATCGAAGAACGGGATTCGATCGGAATCGTAGGAGAATCCGGATCGGGAAAGTCGACGCTGGCCAATGCGATCCTGCGGCTTTTGCCAAAACGGATCACGGCCGTTGATGGAGAAATCCTTTTTGAAGGAAAAGATTTGCTGAAAATTACGCCGGAAGAGCTGAATGCCCTTCGCTGGAAAGAAATTTCTGTCGTTTTCCAGAAATCCATGAATGCTTTGAGTCCGGTGCATAAAGTGGGAAAACAGATGGAAGATGTTTATCGGATCCACGAGCCGAAAGCTAATCGTGATGAAATCCGTAAACGGGTCTATGAACTGTTTAAGATCGTCAATCTTTCTGATCGGGTTTATGAATTGTATCCACATGAGCTGTCCGGAGGAATGATGCAGCGGGTATCGATCGCCCTTTCGCTGCTGCATAATCCAAAGCTGCTGGTCTTGGATGAAGCGACGACCGCTCTGGATGTGGTCACTCAGAGCCAGATCCTGCAGGAAATCATGAAGCTGGAAGAAAACATGAACCTGACCCGGATCATGATCACGCATGATGTTTCCGTTGTAGCCAGCACCTGTAAAAAGATTGCGGTAATGTATGCCGGATGCTTGATGGAAACCGGTACCGTTCAGGATGTATTGGTCAATCCGAAGCATCCGTATACTCAGGGACTGTTGAAATCGTTCCCGTCCTTTAAGGGGGCAAAGAACGATCTGCGGGGAATTCCAGGATCGCTTCCAGATCTGAGCCAGGAAATCCAAGGCTGTGTTTTCGCAGATCGCTGTCCATATGCCGATGATCGCTGCCGTCAGGAAAAACCGGTATTGCGGGTTGTGAATGGCTGCTGGAAAGTCGCATGTCATAAAGCAGGAGGTGAATAAGCGTGTCCAACGTGAATGAAGAAGTCATCAGCGTCAAAGACCTGACACGCTGGTATGTTCAAAAAAAGGTCACCAAGCAGGATGGCAAGACCAGCCGAAAACAAACGATCAAAGCGGTCGACGGAGTGACCTTTAGTTTAAAGGCCGGAGAAACACTGGGGGTCATTGGAGAATCCGGTTGTGGAAAATCGACCTTGGGAAGAGTTTTGATTTATTTGGAAAATCCTTCTACAGGAGAAATCAGCTATCATGGAAAGTCAGCGAAGCAGCTGATTAAAGAAGACCGGCTGAAATTCCGCCGGACCTGTCAGATGATCTTCCAGAATCCATTTGATACCTTTGATCCGCGCTATACGATTGAAAAGATCTTCATGAGCACTTTGAAGCTTCATAGCATCGGGAAAAATGAGGAGGAACGCCGTCAGATCATTTTGGATACGTTGACCAAAGCAGGATTAGCTCCGGCAGAGGATTATCTCTATCGGCATCCGCATGAGCTTTCAGGAGGTCAGCTGCAGCGAATTTCGATTCTTCGTTCGATGCTGCTGAAACCGTCCTTTCTAGTAGCGGATGAGCCGGTAAGCATGCTGGATGTATCCATTCGTGCTGATATCATCAACATGCTGCAGGAGCTAAGCGAAAAGGAAAATACAGCAATGGTCTTTATCAGCCATGATATTGCCACGACGCGGTATATTTCCAATCGGGTAGCCGTCATGTATCTGGGACGGATCGTAGAAACGGGCAATACCGATGAAGTTTTGCATAATCCGCAGCATCCTTATACCAAAGTGCTGATTTCCAACTGTGCATCGTTGGATCCGCTGGAAAAACGGGAGATCATTGAGATTGACGGTGAACCGCCAACCCCAATTAACACAGGCCCGGGATGCTATTTCGCACCACGCTGTTATAAGGCATGCGAAAAATGCTTCAAGGAATATCCGGGGGCAGTGGATCTGGGACATGGTCATATCGTACACTGTCATTTTGCCGAAAAAGAAGAACAATAAAAAAACAGCGCAGCATGCTTGTCTTGTCGGTTGATCAGGGCAAGGATCAGTGCTGTTTTTCTTTTTTCCAAGTTATTGACATATGCCAATAATGATGCCATAATAGCTCATGAAGAGGTGAAAGGATGCCAAGACCTTGTAAAAAACGAACGATCAGTGCTTTGCCAGGCTGCTGTCGGTTTCATCCTGATAAACAAGTTCATCCGCAGAATGCGGTGATCCTGTCCTTGGATGAATATGAAGTCATTCGTTTGATCGATCTGGAGGGCTGCAGTCAAAAGCATTGCGCGGACCGCATGGGTGTTGCACGTTCGACGGTTCAGGCGATCTATGACAGCGCACGAAAAAAACTGGCACAGTTTTTAGTCATGCAGACCGAGCTGCGAATCGAAGGCGGAAATTTCACTTTAGATCAACACAAGGAGGAAAAGACAATGAGAGCAGCAGTTCCTTTTGAACAGGGCGAAGTATTTCAGCATTTTGGACATACGACACAATTCAAATTTTATCATCTGATGAATGGGCAGATCGTCTCAAGCATGATCGTGGATACGCAAGGACAGGGTCATGGCCAGCTGGCGGCCTTTTTAAAAAAGAACCAGGTGGATATCCTGATTTGCGGCGGGATCGGTCAGGGAGCAAAAAATGCTTTGCAGGAAAAGGGCATTCAGATCTTTCCGGGAGTTACGGGCAGTGCAGATGAGGCAGTCCAGTCTTATTTGAAGGGAACGCTGAATTTTGATCCGGCCAGCCGCTGCGATCATCATGATCATGATCACGAGGCTTGCGGGGCTCATGAATGCCATTGCAGCGATCATCATTAAATGATGATCGTTTTTTTTCTAAAAAAGACAGAATCAAAGAAATTTGAACCAATACAGAAAAGTCAAGGACAGGAGGGACGCGATGTCATTCTGGAAAAAGTTTCAAAGAAAAAAAGAACGGCTGATCGATCAGCTAGAAAAAAAAGGGGCTGCGGATCCAGCCGCAAACCGTCTGCTTTTTTTAGATTTTGATGGGGTCTTTCTTTCTGCTTCCAATGATCCCAGAGTCCTTATGGGCAACATCATGACCTTTGTGCAAGAATATGATTTTCATCTTGTGATCGCCTCTTCCTGGAGAACCCATCCGGAAACAGCCTATAAGACCCTGAAAAAATCAGGATGTACGGCGGTGATTGAGGGGAAGACGCCATTTCTTAGCGGGCCTCGTTACCGTGAAATTGCGGATTATCTGATGAAGCATCCTTTTTCAGAATTTTTTATTTTGGATGATCTGGATATGGGACCGCTTCGCACTCATGCGGTTCGGACAGAGCTGATCATCGGATTTAATCAAGAAAAATTAGAAGAAGCGCAAAGAAAGATGCAAGCCTTGCTTCAGCGCAAGGAAAGATAGGGGTTTTATTGCTGCCCTTTTGGATCCAGGGAATGCCAAAGACAGGATTCGACCGCTTTTTTCCAGCCTGCATAGCGCTGCTTTGCTTGGCTGCTTGAAAGTGCGGGTGTAAAACGCTGTTGGGTCACCGTGCCTAAATCATCGATAGTCCAGAATCCAACGGCTAAGCCAGCTAAATGAGCGGCACCTAGGGCCGTAGTTTCACTGATCGTGAGCCGTTCTACTGGAATTTGCAGAAGATCGCTTTGGAATTGCAGCAGAAAATTGTTGCGTGTTGCTCCGCCATCGACCCGCAGCACTTCGATCTTGGTTCCAACATCCTGCTGCATGGCCTCCAAGATATCGCGGCTTTGATAAGCGATCGCTTCTAAAGCGGCCCGTGCTAAATGGTTGCGGGTCACTCCGCGGGTCAAACCCAATATGGCTCCGCGGCACTGATCGTTCCAGTAAGGGGCTCCCAAACCGACAAATGCCGGGACGATGTAGACACCGTCGTTGTCTTCAAGGCTGGCGGCCATGGCTTCTGTTTCGGCTGCATCGTCAAAAAGGCCGAGTCCATCACGCAGCCACTGAATCAGACTGCCGCAGACAAAGATGCTGCCTTCCAGCGCATATTGTATTTTTCCGTCGATTTCCCAGGCAATCGTGCTGACCAGACCATGCTTGGATTCGATTGGCTGATCGCCGGTGTTCATCAGTAAAAAGCCGCCAGTACCATAGGTGTTTTTCACCATTCCTTTTTTCAAACATCCCTGACCAAACAGCGCGGCCTGCTGGTCGCCAATCACCGCAGTGATCGGAATCTGTTGATTAAAGAAATGATATGGAGCCGTCGTTGTGTAGGTACAGGAAGATGGCATGACCTTTGGCAGCATGATCTTAGGAATATTGAAGTAAGCCAACAGCTGATCATCCCAGCAGCACTGGTGGATATTATAAAGCAGGGTTCGTGAAGCATTGGAAACATCGGTAATATGAACCTGATCGCCGCTGAGCTTGTAGACCAGCCAGCTGTCAATGGTGCCAAAGAGAAGATCGCCGTTTTCTGCTCGTTTTTGGCCGTTTGGAATCGTATCCAGGATCCAGCGGATCTTGGATGCGGAAAAATACGGATCGACTTTTAATCCGGTGCGCTCTAGGATATCCGTTTCCAAACCACGCTGCTTGATGGTCTGGCAAATGGCATCGCTTTGGCGTGATTGCCAGACAACGGCGTGATAGACGGGCATTCCGGTTTGGCGATCCCAGACGACAGCAGTTTCTCGCTGATTGGTGATGCCAATGGCAGCGACCTGTTTGGGATCGATGCCGGCTTGTTGAACGACCTCAGCCATGACGGAAAGGGTAGTGAGCCAGATCTCATTGGCATCATGCTCGACCCATCCGGGATGCGGAAAAAACTGGGTAAATTCTTTTTGAGCAACGGCTCGAATTGATGAATCGTGATCAAATAAAATGGCCCGGGTGCTGGTGGTTCCCTGATCGATGGCCAAAATCAATTTTTCCATGGTGGTCTCCTTTAAAAAAGCATTTCTTTAATTCCATCATACGCCGAACATGCGGAAAGAATCAAGATGTGCAGAGGATTTCGGCTTGGCGGCTGCACCAGTAGTTAACAGGATCTTGCAGAGTGACAATATTCAATTGACGGGGTTTGTGCTATAATTGTACAGAAAGATCATCAGGTGAAATTATCATGAACAGATTAGGACATTTTATTACGTTTGAGGGACCCGATGGAAGCGGGAAGACCACTGTTTCGCAGGCTGTTTGCAAGCGGCTTCAGGAAAATGGGATCAATGCGGTTTATACCCGTGAGCCAGGCGGGATTGATATTGCCGAGCAGATCCGCAGGGTGATCCTCGATCCAAACAATACCGCGATGGACGAGCGAACCGAGGCACTGCTTTACGCTGCCAGCCGCCGCCAGCATTTGGTTCAGAAGGTGTTGCCGGCCTTGGAAGCAGGCAAGGTCGTGATCTGCGATCGTTTTGTCGACAGCTCATTGGCCTATCAGGGCTTTGGGCGGCATCTTGGGATGGAAGCCATCTTGATGATCAATCAATTTGCGATCGAAGATGTGATGCCGGAAAAGACCATTTATTTGGATCTTTCCGCAGAGGAAGGATTAAGACGTATCGCCGGACGAGAATTTCGCGATCGGCTGGATCAGGAATCGCTGCAGTTTCATTATGATGTGACCGAAGGATACCGACAGATCGTTGAACGGTTTAAAGATCGCATGGTCATGATCGATGCTTCAAAAGCAGTGGAAGATGTGATCGAAGCCGCTTATCAGCAGGTGGTGAGCATACTGAATGAAGGATAGATTAAAAAAAGAACAGCCGATCGTCTATCAAACGCTAAAAAATTGCCTGAAACAAAATCGGCTGTCCCACGCGCTTTTGTTCAGCGGTCCTAAGGGGACGCCGAAGCTGCAAACGGCTTTGTTTTTAGCGCAGAGCCTGGTGTGCGAGAAACATCAGGGATTTGCGTGTGAAGAGTGTGACAGCTGCCGCCGTGTTGCACAGGCAACCTATGCCGATGTGATCATGCTGGATGGCAGTCAGAAATCGATCAAAAAAGAGGATATTCTGAATGTGCAGCATGAATTCAACAAGACCGCACTTGAAGCAGATGGCCATAAGATCTATATTCTGAATCGGGCGGAAAATGCCACGCCGGAGGCACTGAACAGCCTGCTTAAATTTCTGGAGGAACCAAGCGGGGAAAGCACGATCGCGATCTTGGTGGTCGAAGAAATGGATCGGCTGCTGCCGACGATCATCAGCCGTTGTCAGATTTTGCCGTTTCGGCCGCTGGATCAGGAAAGCTGCTGCCAAAAAGCTCAGCAACAGGGTGTGAGCGAGGAAGACAGCTTTCTTTTGAGCCATTTTATCAAGGATGCTGAGGCAATCGCACAAACAGCACAAAAGGAAACTTACCAGAAAGCGCTGGCTGGAGTCCGTTATCTTTTGAGCCATCTTTTGCAGATGGAGGAGGCGCTAATCTGGCTGCAGAGCGAAGTCTTCAATGATCGTGAGACGATGAAGGAAACGTTGCTGTTGTTTATTGATTTGCTTTCGGCCATTCTACAGGATACAGCGAAGCAGAGCGATTGCTCTATTGTCTGGATCCGTCAGGAGATGGCGAGGATCCGTTCTTTGCAGATCGATCAAAGCCGCTGGCTTTTGATCCTGCTGAGCACCCGGGATAAATGCAGCCGGCCATTTCATATGGGACTGCTGTTAGATCAGATGATCCTGGAAATGAAGGAGGTTTTAGGATGAGCGAAGAAAAACAGGAAAATTTTAAATACATCGCTTCGATCCGTTTTCAGAATACAAGAAAGCCTTATACTTTTGGTACCAATGATGAAACCTTGGAATATGGAGATTTTGTCGTTGTAGAGACGGCCCGCGGTCTGGAAATGGGAGAAATGATTTCTTCTTTACGTCAGGCGGAAACTTTCAGCGGACAGACGGTACTAAAGCCGATCTATCGCAAGGCAACACCACAGGACCGCCGTCAGCATGAGGAAAATAAGGAGCTGGCCAAGGAGGCGATGAAGAAATGCGCCGAATGCATCCAGCATCAGCAGCTGGATATGAATTTGATCAGCTGTGAATATACGTTGGATCGCAGTAAGGTCATCTTTATCTATGTTTCAGAAAATCGAGTGGATTTCCGTGAGCTTTTGAAGGAGCTAACGCAAATCTTCAAGTGCCGCATTGAGCTTCGTCAGATCGGTCCGCGGGATAAAGCTAAAATGGTAGGCGGATTGGGCGCCTGCGGTTTGGAAACATGCTGCTCACGTTTTTTAGATAATTTCGATGTGGTGTCGATCAACATGGCCAAAAATCAGCTGTTGGCATTGAATATTCCCAAGCTGAGCGGGCAATGCGGAAAACTGATGTGCTGCTTGAAATATGAGGATGCCTTATATAAAGAAATGCGCGAAGGACTGCCGAAGATGAACGCACAGCTGGAATATGAGGGCAAACTGTATCGCTTGACTTCGATGAATGTAATTACTGGACAGTGCAAGATTGAAAACAAAGAAAACGCTTTGTTTATGACGATCGAAGAAATGCTTCAGAAGACAGTGGTTAAAAAGCCGGTTCAAAATCAGCCTCAGGCCCGTAAAGAAAAAGAAGCAAAGCCGGAAAAGAAAAAAGAAACACAGAAAGTCCAAGAGAACGGCCCAGCAGAACAGCGCAAAGAGAAAGCAACGACCCAGCCGCAAAAGCGCGGGGAGGAAAAGCACCAAAGAAAAGAAGGAAAGAAAGAGGCCGGAAAAGCGGAATCGGGTAAAAAAGAAAACCGTGGTCCAAAAAGAAAGCCGGATGGGCGAAAGCAATCAGAAAAATCGGATGAAAACAACGAAAAAAAGGCAGAATCGACTAAACCGCGGCGCAGAAGACGGCGTAGCCGTCCAGACAACCCGACGGGGAAAGAAGAAGCATGATCCGTCAGAAAAGCTTTGAAAATGGAAAGCCTTCGCTGTATCTGGTGGCGACTCCGATTGGCAATCTGGATGAAATGACACCGCGGGCGGTTGAAATTTTAAAGAAGGTCGATGTCATTGCGGCAGAAGATACCCGGACGACGATGAAGCTTTTGAATCATTTTTCGATTACGACCCATTGCATTGCCCACCACATGCACAATGAAAAAAAGAGTGCAGCAGGATTGTTGAATTTATTACAAGCCGGACAGAATGTAGCACTGGTATCCGATGCGGGATATCCGCTGCTTTCCGATCCTGGACAGCAGGCCGTCGATCGGATCCTTGAGGCAGGCTTTAATGTGATCCCGGTTTCTGGGGCCAATGCGATGCTGAATGCTTTGGTGGCTTCCGGACAGATCGTGATGCCGTTTTATTTTCGGGGCTTTTTGTCCAGTACGGCTGCTTTGGCGAAAAAGGAATGTGAGGCTTTGAAACAACTGAACTGCACGTTGATTTTTTATGAAGCACCGCATCGAATTGCCAAAACGCTGCAGATTTTTTTGGAGGTATTTGGGGATCGCCGGCTGACGTTGGCACGGGAGCTGACCAAGAAACACGAAGAATTTCTGCGTGGTACGGTTTCTGAGATCTTGAAAGAGTCCGAAGGGCTCAAGGGAGAAATGGTGCTGATTCTGGAAGGAAACAAAGAATTGGAAGATACTTGGGATGAAGCATCGCTTTTGGAATTGGTAAAGCAGCTGAAACAAACGGGATTGTCTACTTCTGAGGCGATCAAGCAGGCGGCAAAGCAGACGGGACAGTCTAAAAATGAAATTTATGCATTAGTGAATCGAAAGGCCTGAGGGCCTTTTTGATTTTCCCATTTTTGGAAACGGCGAACAGTATTTGACAGAATTCGATTTCCTTGCGACAATAATAGAAGGTTGCGCCTGCAACTGTTTGCGACGAAAATGGGGGATGATGAATGGCGAAGAAAAGCGTAGATCTAACACAGGGAGTCATCTGGAAACAGATGCTTATTTTTTCTCTTCCGATCTTGATCGGATATTTGTTTCAGAATTTGTATAACAGCGTGGATTCTTTGGTAGTAGGAAATTTTGTTGGAAAATCTGCATTGGCAGCAGTCAATGCCTGTCAGCCAATTTCTAATCTATTAGTAGGATTTTTTACAGGAATGTCAACAGGGGCTTCGGTGGTTTTTTCCCGTTGCTTTGGATCACGCAATTATGAAAAGTTAAAGGAGTCGATCCATACGACCGTGTTGTTTGCGGTGATATTGGGGGTACTGATGGCTGCAGCTGGAATTTTGCTGACCGGCTTTCTTTTACGAGTGGTGGATTGCCCAGAGGATGTCTTTCCGGAGGCCAGCGCCTATCTTAGTGTTTATATTGCTGGTATCCTGTTTACCGCGATCTATAATGTCGGGGCGGGAATTCTTCGCGCGGTAGGAGATTCGAGAAATCCGTTCATTGCTTTGGTCATTGCCAGTTGTGCCAACATCGTGCTGGATGTCTTGTTTGTGACGGTTGTTCGACTGGGGGTTTTAGGAGTGGCCATTGCCACCATTTTGGCGCAGTGCTTATCGGTCATTCTGGTGTTTGGAAAGCTGTTGAAGGCAGATGAGCGCTATCGATTGGATTTTAAAGCGTTGCGGATCAACAAGACCCTGCTGATTGAAGTGATCGACTTGGGGCTGCCGGCCGGCTTGCAGACATGCATGATCTCCATTTCCAATATGTTCGTGCAGCGTTATATTAATGGCTTTGGCTCCACGGCAATGGCGGGAGTCGGCGTTGCTCAGCGGCTGGATAAATTCGCCAGCATGCCTTGTCAGTCGGTAGGACTGGCGATGACAACGTTTGTTTCACAGAATGTCGGGGCGAACCGGCATGATCGGATCGCTCAGGGCATGAAGGTATGCTTTGGGCTCTGTCTGGCTTCGGTAGCAATCATTGGCATTCCGTTGTTTTTCTGGAGCGAGCCGCTGGTCGCTTTGTTTAATCGAGATCCAGAAGTGATTCAATACGGAGTTGCGATGATGCAGACGATCATTCCTTTGTATATAACGATGGTGGTGAATCAGGTCTTTTCCGGAGCGCTGCGAGGCTTTGGACGTTCCAAGGCGGTCATGTTTTTGTCGTTGATCGGCATGATCGGGGCCCGTCAGCTTTTCCTTTATATTTCGATGCGTCTGAATCCTGTAATTGAAAATGTATACTATGGCTATCCGCTGGCCTGGGGCATTTCCGGACTGACCCTGCTGCTGTATTATTTCTGGCTGAAGAAACATCATCAGCTGGTGTAAAAAGGGGATAATCTTCTGGAAAAGGTTCTTCCGGATGAGGGCTTGATTTGGGTGTACAATAGGCTTAACAGAACAGGAGGAATACGATGAGAACAAGAATTTACAACAAATGTACCGATGCCGAAATTACCGAATATCTCAATCGCGGCGGAGATACGCTGTTTATGAGCGTCGGTGTGACTGAACTGCATGGACAGCTTCCCGTGGACTGCGAATCGATCCTGGCAGAAGCCGCGGCAGTGAAAATGGCGGAGAAGGCGGATGGTCTGGCCGTGATCAATCTTCCCTTCTTCCATGCGGGGGCCACAGCGATTGGCCGCAGCACCGTGAATATTTCGATCAAAGCAGGCTATGATTATCTGATGAGCCTGGTGCATGCGTTCTATAAGCTGGGATTCAAACGGATCTTCTTTCTGAGCATGCACGGACCGGCTTATCTGACGATCAATTCTGTTTGTATGGATTTTTTCCATGAAACCCATAATCCGATCTGCCATTTGGAACTGGGCCATGTGATGAACATCGCTCAGGAAAATGGCTGGTCGATGAAAGAGGATCGGATGGAAACCTTTACCGATCTGATGTATGGCGCGTATAAGGCAATGAACCAGCTGGAGTTCATTCCGGTGATCCCAGAGTTCGATCGGGAAGCATTTTTGGCTAAACGGAAAGAGGGCAATGCCAAGCAGTGGTTCAAGAAAGATCTGCATAAATTGAATTTTAGTACCGGTGGATTTGGCTCTTTCTATGCCGAGCTGGAAGAACATGGGGGCTTAGAATATGCGACCAGTGAAGAAGAGCGCGAGCAGCGTGGAGAGAAGGGCTTAAAGATGCTGGAGGAAATGGTTGAGAAATTCGATCCGCAGCATTTTAATGAATTGCTTCAGGCTTTGGATACGGCCGTTAACGAGGAAATCGTACCGCGTTATCCACACTTGATGAAGAAATAATTTATAGAGGATTGAATCCCTTTGGATCGCTTGAAGGATAGCGAGAAAAAGGGATTTTTTGCTGGCAAGCGGTTAGTTTTTACGTTATCATCGCTGATTCTTTGACCTGCAGCTTGGTCAAGTGTTTCCTTTTTATTGTCTTTGATTTCCATCCTGATTGTCCAATAAAAAAGCAGATCTTCTGCTTTTTCTTTTCTAAATTTTCAATCAGGTATCCATTTTTTCCTGAACGATCCGGCTGGCAAATTCTCCCAGAACTGGAACACGCCAGGATTGCCACATCAGCGCTTTATAGACGGCATAAACTAAAAGTCCGAATAAAATAAGGGTAATCAGATTGCTGGCATAATAAGCCACGATCAGCAATGCTTCTGAGATCATGCAAAGCATGATCAGCAAATACATGACGGCAGTAGAAAATAACGACATCAGAATATACTGCAGGGCATGAAAACGAACCAGCTTGCTTTTACGCTCGAAAAAATAAACAAGGATAGGAATCAAAAAAGTAAACGGGGCAATCGTTTCACTCAGCATTCCAAGAATGCCGGGAATGAGATAGACCATTCCAGCAACCAGATTGGCATTCAAGCCAAAGCTGGATTTGTGATGTTCATAAAGTTTCAGTTTCATAAAAACTCCTTTTGATTTGTTCAGAAAAGAATCATTCTTTGACAAACATGCCGGCAATTTCGCCAAAAATCGGAAGCCGGTAAGAAATCCAATGGTAGGCCTTGATCATGGCGACGATTTCCATCACAAGCACGATGCCGCATAAAAGCAGCGTCACGATTCCGGTGATTCCAACTGTTCCAAAGAACGCCAGCACATTGAAACCAATGAGCAGGCTGGCCCCTGCTGAAACAGCAGCAATAAGCCAGAGCACAAAAGAGACCACCGAGACGGTCAATTGGATGATCAGACACTGGGCGGCATGAAATTTGACCAGCGGACTGTTTTTTTCAATCAGATAAGCGATCAGCGGAATGAGCCAGACAAGAATCCGAAAGGACTGAATGAAAAAACTAATCAGTGGAATCAGGTAAAGAAGGACACAAAGAAGATTGGCATCCAGATCCAAAATAGAGGATCGATGCGGTTCATAAATTCGGTTCATTATTTTCCCTCACTTCATCGTTCTGATTATATCACGGTGGGATAAGAAAGCCAATGATTCTTCCTCTGGTGATGGTGGAAATAAAAACCGCTTCCTAGGAAGCGGTACAGTGGCTTATCCCTTGATTCCGCCGCGGGCCACGCCGTTGACGATCTGTTTTCTGGCAAACAGGAACAGGATGATCATCGGAATGATGATGATCGTGGAGGCGGCCATCATCAGCTCAGTTTTGGCGCCGCCCTCGGAAACGAAAGCATACAGGCCAAACGGCAGCGTTCTAAGCTCACGATTGACAACGGCCAGCATCGGCCACAGGAAGCTGTTCCAGCAGGAAATCGCATTCAGCAGGATAATCGTAACTAAGGAAGGACGGGCGATCGGAACCATGACCCGCCATAAATATTTCCAGTTCGAGCAGCCATCGACGCGAGCCGCTTGGTATAAGCTGTCAGGAATACTATCAAAGAAGCCTTTGAGAATATACATGTAGAAAATACTGGAAGTAAATGGAATGATCAGCGCCAAAGTCGTATTATAAACGCCCAGATCGATGACGGTTCGATAGTTGGTGATGACGATCATTTCAAAGGGAACCATCATCAGTCCCAGCAGCAGTCCAAAGAGGATATGTTTTCCCGGGAAATTCAGCTTTGAGAAGGCAAACGATCCCAGAATGGTAGTGAGGGTACACAGTGTCACACAGCTGACCATTGCGATGACGGAGTTGATAAAGTAAATACCAAACGGCGCCATCCGCATCGCTTCCTTGAAATTGTCCAGACTGAAGGAAGCCGGCCACCAACGCGGTGGGAACATCTGAATTTCCAGCGTTGTTTTAAATGCCCCGGTAATCATCCAGTAAAATGGGAAAATCATGATGATTCCACCGAGAATCAAAAACAGATAAACCATCAGTTTTCCAAAACTGAAATGGTGAATGGCTTTTTTCATGTTGATCCCTCCTAATCCTTGGTTTTCTTTTCGATCCAGCGCTGGATCATCGTAAAGACGAAGATCACCAAAAACAAGACCACTGCGGCCGCCGCCGCATAACCGTATTTGCTAGGCATCTTCACCCGGAACTGATAATAGATGTAATAAACCACGGTAAACAGGTTGTTGGAAACACCTGGTCCGTTGAACAGCGGGAACAGTTCATTGAAAACCTTGAAGGTGCTGATCGTATTGATGATCAAGACCAGAAAGATCGTCGGCATCAAAAGCGGGATCGTGATCCTAAAAAAGCTTTTGATCGGACCGGCTCCGTCCACTTTTGCCGCGGTGTAATACATGGGGTCGATGTTTTGAAGGCCCGACAGCAGCAGAATGATGGTAAAGGGCAGGATTGCCCAAATTCCATAAATACAAAGAGCCGGGAAATTGTAGGTGGTCACCTGGAGCCAGTTCAGGCTTTCAAAACCGAAGCAGTTCAAAAGATAATTGATTACTCCGGAGCGATAATTGAACATGAATTTCCAAGCCAGGCCGACCGCGATGGTTGAGGTAACCATTGGCAAAAAATAGGCTGTTTGAAAGAGTCCGCTGAATTTGATCTTTTGATTCAGCAGGGTTGCGATCACTACAGACAGACAGGTAGAGATCGGAATAACAATAAAGACATAGAAGAACGTATTTTTAAATGCCTGGATAAAATACGGGTCTTTTAAGATATATTGATAGTTGCCCAATCCCCAGCCGCTGAATTCTTTGGTGATGTAATTGAAGTTTTCTTTGAAAGACATCAGAAAAACATTGATGATCGGATAAAGAGTAAAGACCAAGATCCCTAATGCAAAAGGGGCCAAATAAAGAAACGGTTCTGCCTTGATGCGCATGACAGTAAGGGAAAAAGCGGATTTTTTTCTTTCCTGGGTACTCATGCTAAACGCTCTCCTGTTTCATCATCAAAAAGGAAGACGCCGCGTTTTTTCAAGCCAATGTTGACCTTCTGCCCCTTGGTAAACTCTTTTTCAGCCGGGATATAGGCGCGAACCTTATAATCTCCCAGCAGTACATAGGCAAGCACTTCTTTTCCCATGACATAGGTTTCTTCAATGATGCCTTTCGCGTTCTTTTCATTTTCATCCACAGTAATGGCTTCTGCGCGCATGGAAAGGGTTACTTTCTGCCCTTCTTTGCAGATAGCCGCTTTATCTAAGGTAACACAACATCCGCCATCAAGAACAAGTTGTCCGTTTTGGATCACCCCGTGAGTCTTGTTGATTGGCGGGTTGCCAAGGAAGTCAGCAACGAAACAGTTGACCGGCTCGTCGTAGAGCTGTTGCGGCTGGGCCACCTGCTGCAAAAAGCCATCCTTCATTAAAACGATATGGTCGGAAATGCTCATGGCTTCTTCCTGATCGTGAGTGACAAAGATCGTGGTGACTTTGGTCTCTGTTTGGATCCGGCGAATTTCTTCTCGCATTTCGATGCGCAGCCGTGCATCCAGGTTGGACAGCGGTTCATCCAGCAGCAGCACCCGTGGATTTTTGATCAAGGCCCTAGCAATCGCGACTCGCTGCTGCTGACCTCCGGAAAGCTGTTTGGGTTTGCGATCCAGCAGCATATCCACATGGACCAGTTTGGCCATCTCTTTGGCTTTGGCCTCCCGTTCTGCCCGTTTTACTTTTTTGATTTCCAGTGGGAAAGCGATGTTTTCCAAAACGGTCATGTGCGGATAAAGGGCATAGTTCTGAAAGACCAGTCCAATTCCGCGCTTTTCCGGGCTCAGATCCGTGACATCTTCTTCGTCGAAAAAAATCTTGCCTTCCGTGACAGGAAGAATTCCGGAAATCATGTTCAGCATCGTGCTTTTTCCACAGCCCGAAGGTCCTAAAAGGGCAATTAGTTCACCGGATTGGATTTCCGCGGAAAAATCATTGACCGCAGTTGTTGCGCCAAAGCGTTTTGTCAAATGTTGGATCGTAATTTTCATAGGAACCTTTCCCCCCTTATTGTTTGATCATTTCCACCCAAGGACTGCCTTCGGTATCGTTCATTTCCATCCCCAGCATAGCAGCCATGGTTGAGGCTTCATTCAGCATGGAGCTGCGTTCAATCACGACTCCCTGCTGAATATTTTTTCCGGCTGCAACAAACACGGTAGTTTCATCGCGGAATGGCAGATAGCCATGGGACGCTTTGCTGTGATGCCAGCCAGGTTTGAGGTATTCCTCAAACAGATCCTTTCCAGCGAGCGTGCTGTCAAAGCTCATTGGCAGCTTGCCTTCGATGACAAAATCAATGGCATCACTGACAAGGCCAAATTGTTGTTGCGCTTGTTCTTTGGTAAACACATATCCCAGATTATATTGCGGATCGGCTTGAATTCGTTTTAAGAAATCGGCCATTTGTTGTCTTAGCTGATGATCGTTGGGATCTTTGAGCTGGATCCATCCCGACATCGATGCAGAATGGCAGTATGCTTTCCAGTCAAGAAGCCGGTTGTTTTCGTCCGTGGTGATCCAGCCATTTTCTTTTAACAACAAGTTGAAATTGATATGACGCTCAATATCCTGCTGGCCATGATCGCCTAAGATGACAAAATTGGTCTCTTCAAAATCACCAAAGCGACGGATGGCTTCCAGCAGCCGTCCAAATTCCTCATTGTGTTTAGCCAGCTGTTTTTTAACCAGCTCATGATGGACTCCCTCACAATGCTTGACGGTATCCAGATCGCACATTTTGACCAGCATGATGTCCGGCTGACCATAGTCTTCTAAGATATCCAGCGCCAGCGACATGGTGAAGCGGTCCAGATTGCGGTCCTCTCCTTGCAAAAGATGCTGATATTTCCAGAAATAGCGGTCCAGAATTTCCTGTGTTGAATAATTGACATAGAACTGACCTGGGTCATCGCCTTGATAGCTGATTGGAACGATCATCGGCATGTTGTAGTCGATATCGGCTCCGCCGGATACCGGCCAGGTCAAAGAGCAGGTTTTTTTGCCGTATTCATGCGCTACATCCATCAGCGTTCGGCATTGGATCTGAGAACGCAGGGAATACCAGGGCGCATGATCATCTTCCACGTCAACAATTTCATTGTGCGGGATGCCGTGTCCCTGAACCGTTCTTCCGGTAAGGATCGTGCAGTGACACGGATAAGTCAGCGTTGGATAGATTGGTTCTACATGCTTGACAAAGGATCCTTTTTCAAAAAGAAATTTGAAATTAGAAAGACTCTTCATCGTATCAATATCGGATGTACAGAGGGCATCTAAGCAGAATACCAGTAGTTTGCTCATAGTTTTTCTCCTTTAGTCGTATTGTGGATTGCTAAAAAAAGAAGAGCTGAAGAAATTTCTTCCTTCAGCTCTGCATCCACGGATAGATTATTCGTTCATTGCGGCGATGGAAGCAGTAGCGGCGTCTTCCAGGGCCTTCTTGGCATCGAAGGATGGATCAGCGCAGCCGGTCATCATTTTCTTCAATTCATCACGCATCTGAGCGGAACCATCGAAGGTTGGAGTAACGATACCGTCATCCATCTGTTCGCCCAAAGCGGTCAAAGCCAGATCCTTAGCGATAAATTCCTGATAGCTGGCTTCTTCCTGAACTGCGTAATATGGCGAATAGGCATTCATTTCCTCAACCCAGCGGCCATTTTGTTCGATGAAGTAAGCAACAAAGTCCGCTACAGCCTGATTCTGAGCTTCAGAATTGTTAGCGCTCTTGAAGCCAATTGCAGAACGGTTCCAAACCACGACTTCCTTGCTGTTTTCATCAATAACCGGAATTCGGGCAACAGCCAGTTCACATTCGATGCCGGAAAGATCCGTATAAGGAATTCCAGCAGAAGAACCGATGTAAGCGGCAACCGCACCGGCATTCAAGTCCGAAGAGTTGTAATCACCGGTAGTCGGTGCTAACTGGAAGTATCCTTCCTGAACTCCTTCAGCCCACCATTCAACCCATTCCAGTGTCTTTTCATCATTCCACAGAACGGTCTTGTTTTCCAGATCAACATACTGTCCATCGTGAGACTGCAGGATCATGATCTGAGCAAAGTCATTCAGAGAATCGATTGCCAGACCAACCACTCCTTCGTTTTCATAAATGGTTTTGGAAGCATTTTTAACGTCATCCCAGGTTACTGGAGCTCCCAGATCATATTTATCGTACAGTGTCTTGTTATAGAAGAAGACCGGACCTGTCGTCTGAACAGCAACGGCATACAGCTTTCCATCATCAAAGGCAGTGCCTTCTTCAACGATTCCTTTGGAGGTCAGTGTCGTAAAATCAAAATCAAAGTAATCATCGAATGGGATCAGCATGTCATAGCCATCAAAGTTCTTGGCAAAAGAAGCATAGTTGAAAACCAGGTTTGGACCGACTCCATTGGAAACAGCATCAGAAACCGTCGATTCAAAGGTAGTATAGTCATAGCCACCGATGACGTCGATCGTTACATTTTCATTGGCTGCTTCAAATTCGTCAACCAAGGTATTCAGGAGCTCTTCCTGACCGGCTGTGAAGGTATGCCAGATTGTAAATGAGGTCTTTTCTGAACCTGTGCCGCCGTCATCGGCTGCAGGTTCGTTGTTGCCAGAGCATCCGGCGATACTTCCGGCAAGGACCAAGGCGAGAAGAATTTTTGCAAGTTTTTTCATTTTCTTTCCTTTCCCCAAACGTGAAAACGTTTGTCCTTTCCTGTTGAAACCTGAGACTGATTCAAAAATACAGTCGGCTTTTTTGCGAAAGAAAACCACAACTGATATTTTCAATCAAAGTATATCATACTGTGATGGCTACAGTTAAGTTAAATTTAGGTTAATCCGGATTTTTTTCTGTTAAAAAAGCGCTAAAAGCGACTTTTCCAAAAATAGGAAAACATTTTGATGTAAGCGCTGCCATTTTTTTTAAAAAGAGACTCTTTTGGAAGGTCAAGGATATGGTATGATAAAAAATAAAAAGGAGGAAGGAAGATGGAGGAGCGGATCCAGTTTTATTTCAAACGCCGGGCGGCTTTGCAGCATGCCCTTTCATTGCTGTCGTTTGACCGAAGCGTCACGCCGCTTTCAAAAGCGGTGACGAATCAAGCGGCAACCATGTCCGTATTACAAAAAGAATTGCTTTCCTTAAATCAGGATGAGGCATTGATTGATGCATTGAAAGCATTGGCCGAAGATCAGGAAGCAAGTTTTGAAGAACGAAGAATGGCCGAGGAAGGGCTAAAGGAAATTCAGGAAAACGAAGGAATCGACCCGGATCTTTTAATTGAAAGCCGGCAGGCGATCTTACGGGCTTCGTCAGCTTGGCCAGGACTGAAACAAAATAACGATTGGGACAGCTTCTTACCATTGCTGAAAGAAGTCGTTGAACTGAAAAAAAAGAGCGCGGCCTGCAAGCAAGCGCCGGGGGAAACTTTGTATGATGCAATGCTGCGGGAATACATGCCCGGCTTTACGATTGAAATGCTGGATGCTTTTTTTGAACAGATCCAGACGAAGCTGGTTCCGCTACTGCAAAGGATCCAAAACGGACCAAAGATCGAAGAGGGATTTCTGCATCAGCCTTTTGATCCGCAAAAACAACGGCAGTATGTCCGGGATCTGATAGGCCGGCTGGGCTTTGATTTTGATTCCGGGGAGATCTTTGAAAGCGAGCACCCCTTTACGACGCATTTTCATAACCATGATGTTCGTTTTACCAATCATTATCATCCGGATAATCTGCATGCGGTTTTTTCTGCCATCCATGAAACAGGGCATGCCCTGTATGAAATGGGGATCCGAGATGAATTTAGCCGAACGCCGCTGGGAGGCGGAGCTTCTACGGTCATGCATGAGGGGCAATCCCGATTTTATGAAAATATGTTAGGAAGAAATCCGTTATTTTGGCAAAATGAATTTCCCCGATTAAAGCGTTTCTTTCCTGAAGCCTTTCAATCGGTGTCCACGGAAGAGTTTTTGAGGGCTATCAATGCGGTTCATCCTCAGCCGATCCGTATCATGGCAGATGAGTTGAGCTACCCGCTGCACATTCTTTTGCGGTATGAACTGGAAAAGAAGATCATCAATGAAGACTTTGATCTTGCCAACGTTCCGCAGTATTGGAATCAAAGAATGCAAAAGCTGCTGCACTGTACTGGAGCTACCGAAGCCGAAGGGGCGCTTCAGGACATGCATTGGGCCAGCGGAATGTTCGGATATTTTCCAGGGTATGCGTTGGGCAGTGCTGTTGCTGCCCAATTGGCGGCAGCCTTGAATCGATCCGGCTGGCTGGATGAACAAATACGCAATCAGGATTATGCTGCGATCCGCCAGCGGCTGAAAGAAGAAATCCATCAGTATGGGAAGCTGTATTGTGATCAAAAGCTGTTAGAGAGGATCACGCAGGAAAAATTCAACCCCCAATATTATGTGGATTATCTGACCAAGAAATTCAAAGGAGTGTACGATCTTGAGTGAAAAAGCAATTTTTACCAATCTATGCATGATCGAGGATGATCAGGGAAGGGTCCTGGTACAAGACCGGAAAAATCCGAATTGGCCCGGGATCACGTTCCCTGGCGGCCATGTCGAACCGGAGGAATCGTTCGTGGAGTCGTGCATTCGAGAGGTAAAGGAGGAAACCGGACTGACAGTGTTGGATCCGGTGTTGTGTGGGATCAAGCAGTTTCCAACAGAGGAGAACGAGCGGTACGTCGTCTTGTTTTTTAAAGCGACACGGTTTACAGGCCAACTGACATTTAGCGAAGAAGGGGAAGTGTTCTGGATGGCAAAAAAAGACCTTCTGAATGCTCCGCTGGCCCCGGATCTTGAGCTGATGCTGGAAATCTTTGAGAATCCTGAACAGAGCGAGTTTTATTATAAGAAGGAAAAGGAGGGGTGGTTGGTCATTCTTTATTGAACAAAGGAACAGGATCGCGTTAGAACGCGGTCTTTTTTTAAGCCAAACCAAAAATGAAAAAAATTACATTCAATTTGGAAATTTTTTCATTCACCCTGTCCAAGTGATCACAAAAATGTTAAAATAAAAAAAAGTGGGGGAAGTTTTGTGAAGTGGGAAAGAAAGGGAAAATTACTGGAATTTTATCGTCTTTCAAAAAAGCTGTCAGTCTTAGAGGTAATCACACGGCCGGATGGCGTACCGATCTGCGAGTTGAGGACGTATCAGCGGATCATTACAGGAAAAAGAATGGTTTATGAGGAAATTCTCGTTGAGTTGTTTGAAAATATCGGACTTCCTTTTCCCGATAAGATCGAACAGCCGGATTTTTCCGCTTTGCACCGAGCGGTGGAGTATGGGAAAAACGAGGAAGCGCTGGCGGCTTGTTTGGTACTGATCGATCAAATGAAGCCGGTTTCCAATCAGGCGGTGCATGATTTAACCTATCGCGGATTGAAAATTGTCGAGGATTATTTTACAAACGGCTATCCGTGCGAGGAAAGCGAGATCTGGGCTATTTTGGATAATCGCGATCTTGTGGATTTGCGGCTGTTGGATATTTTGATGATGATTTTCGGCAGGTATTGTACCCGAAGAAGCTATGAAAGGCGGGGAGAGATTAAAGAAATCTGTTTAACTTCTGATTTTTTGCCATGTTTGATTTCAAAACTGACTGTTTTAAATAATCAAGAAAAGATTTTTGAAGCATACGAACTGGTAAATAAACTGGATTCTATGATTCAAAAGGATAATGTTTTGATAAAGTTGGATTTTCTTAGCCAAAAGGCAAGACTATTTTCCATGATGAATGTTGACGCGAGCGCGCTATATCAAGAGATTGAACAAATGCTTGAGAAAGAAACGATTCCTGATCGAAAACGGGTACAGATTGCGGGAAATCTTTCAATGCGATATATAGTACAGAAACAGTATGAAGAGTCGTTAAAAATGATTCGTAGCATTTTTGAATTTAGCGGATATCATCAACTGGCACTTGCGGTTCATGGATTGTTTTGTTGTAGTCAGTTAAATCTTCCGCCGCTTCCGATTTTTAAGCAGATCGATGTAGAGCAGTTTTATGATCGAAAGGATATTCGTATGTTCCGCTATTTTGACTTTGAGAAGCGAACGCTGAAACGGCGGAATGAAATGGCGTTGCGGATCGTTGAAAAAGAACTTGATCTGAATGATTCCATTTACCTTTATATCTTGGAGGAAGAAATCAAAAAGAACTGCAAAGCGATGAAAGGATCGGCAGCTTTGATCCAATTTGGTGAAATTCTCGAAAAAAAGCGTGCGCTGGGACGATAAAAATGCGAAAAACTGGATTCTGACGAATAACGATTGTTTATTTTCATTCTTTAATTGATAATATATCCAAAGAAAATCCGGACTTTCTTAGAAAGGGGCTGAGAAACATGGTTAAAAAATTATTCTGCTTTTTCGCACCACTGCTTCTGCTTACCGTTGTATTGACCCCAACATGTTCTTGTCAGATTGAAGAAGGACAGTGTGTGACAAAAAATTGCGAATGCTCTATTCATCACCTTTTCCCGCATGATGGGGGAGAATTTGAAGATTAAGGAGGAAAACAGATGAAAAAAATTTCAGCGTTGCTTTGCGCAGTGGCTTTATGTGCAATTCCGTTGGTTTCTGCACAGACGGCGTATTTTAGTGTTAATAATGGCACGGTAGTTTATGACGATGAATACTATAATGGTGTTTTAACAGACTATATAACAGACTTTTATGGAAATTCCAGCTGTCCTCATCCGGTTTATGTAACGATTCAAGTGACAGGTTATGGATCGCAAACCAAAACGGCTTGGACAAGCAGTAATCCGGCTGTCGTGCGTGCTCCTGAAGAGGCAAAGCACACTCATTCTTACGTTGTGGATACAAGCATTAGTCAAACAAGAAGTCAACCGATTGAGGAATAGGGAACGCCTATTCCTCTCCTTATATGGGAGGAATGACGATGAAAAAAATAATTTACTTGATTGCGATTTTATTCTCTGTCGTGAGTTTTAGCTTTTTTTACAGCTACCATACCTCTGAACATACTTCAACCTATGCCAATCGGAAAGAAAATGAAAAATATCCGGCAGATAGAGTCTTTTCTGTGCAATTTTATGAAGGTTATGATCAAGAAGATATTTTCGCCTTTATCGAATTGGCTCAAAGAGAAGCTATCCTTGTATCGGCGGGGTATTCCGATCAACAGACGATGACTCGATATTATGCCGGAAGTGCCGATGAAATCAATTCTCTGTATAGTTTGCTTGATTATGAAAGTTTGGATTTTTTTGACGTCAATGAGGAAGGCTATTATTCCAGCGACGCGTCAGACGATCAAAAATCGGGATATTTATTTTATATAAATCCATCAGAAAAGGTAATCGTGAAACCTTTAAGTCAGCTTGCCGATTCAGAAATCGAAGGGGCTTATTTCATGATCAACTGCCAAACAAAGGAACAGATGCGTCGGCTGGAAGAAGAAATTCAAGAAAAATTCCAAGATCGAGTTGTCATCAATGATAACTGGTCTGCTGGAGAGGGGCGCGATTATCAAGCGTTGAAATTGGATTATTGCCAAACATCAGGATTTCTTTTAGCGATTTTGCTTTTGCTTTTGATTTTTGCGGAATATTTGGCGCAAGCAAAGGAAATCTCTATTCGCAATCTTCATGGACAAAGCGGTGTTACCATTATAAAAGATCTGTTTGGTAAGATGCTTTTAACGATTCTTGCGCTTTATTTCATTATTCAGGCTTTCTTGTTTTTCTTTCTTTTCCGCATTCCTGTCAACCAATATACGATCGGTTTGATCCAAACGTGTCTTGTCGGCTTTATGGCTCTGTCGGCGGCTGAATTGGCGGTATTTGGCGTGATGACGGTATTGGCGAATCGCATATCGATGATCAATTTTATTGGAAACAAAAGAAGGCTTCAAAGAATGATGCTAGCCAGCTTTGCTTTGTGTGGGTTATGGGGCGTGATGATGTTTCAAAACAATGCCGCGGCCTATGTCGAGGTGTGGCAAAGAATTGAAAATATTTTATCGATTCCGCGCAACTTTCCGACCCTATCATTTACTTCTCTGAGTGGATATCAAGGAAGAATGCCAAGCAATCAGCTTTATATCGAATTGTTTCAACACTATTATGACGAGGGGTATTTACTGCCGGATTTGGTGGAAAAAACGGCCAACCCGCTGATTCCAATACCAATCGAAAACAATATAGACGTCTATTCGGTGAATTTAAATGTATGGGAAATGTTAGGCCCGTTTCATAATGAAGCAGGAGAGCCGATCATCATTGATGAACAAGATTCAACCACAGTGCTGATTTCTTCATCTCTGAAAGAAGAGGCCTCGTCCATGGCGCTTTGTTTAGACCGCTTGAATCAATGTGAAGTCATCGTTTGCCAAGAGGATATTGTAGTCAGTGGATTTGATGTGCGGAAATACCATCGATATTTTCAATCAGAGCCTGCGATTCTTACCGTGTTAACGAAACAGAGCCAGCCGTTGATTTTAGACTTATCCGGCGTATTTTATGTTCCTGATTCGATCGATGAGATCAATCAATGGGTGAAGGAAAACAGTGAGGAATCGGTTCAGTTTAACGGTGCTACCATGGAAGAGAACTTAAAACAAGGATTGAGTCATAATCTTTATTATTTAAAGGAAAACGGCAAATATACTCTCTTTGAATTTTTGATTTACTGCTGTCTTTTAATTCAATCCCTGCAATTTTATTTCCTTTGTTATCGAAAGGAGATCGCTATTCGTCAATACTTCGGCCAAAGGAAAAGTAGAATTTATCGCGAGTTAATTCAAATGATGATTCTTATGTTGGTTCCGGTTTGTTTATCATTGATGGTTCATGGCAATGATATGGTGATTGTGATGAAACTGAATGGTTTACTGATTTTTATCAATATTGTGGCAGGGCTTTGGAAAGGGATAATGGCACAGAAGCACAAATCGATTGGAGGAAAAGGGAATGATCTGTAAAGCGGTGAAATTGAACAAATCATTTGGAGCGCACCATGTGATTCAGGATTTTAGCTGGGAGTTTGAACAAGGAAAGATCACTTGCATATCCGGTCGATCAGGGGCAGGAAAATCAACACTGCTGAATTTGATCGGCTTGCTGGAAAAAAGGGACAGCGGAGAGTTGATCCTTTTTGATCAGAACATTAAAAAGAATTTGAGAAATACGAGAAAACTGCTGAAATATAAGATCGGTTATCTTTTTCAGGATTATGCGTTGTTGGAAGAAAAAACGGTTGAAGAGAATCTCAAGATCGCAATCGAGGAACATCGGATAAAAAACAAGAAAGAAAAAATCGCAGAAGCGCTGAAAAGAGTCGGTTTGGAAAAGACCGAAAAGAAGCGGATCAGCGAATGCTCCGGCGGGGAACAACAGCGGGTGGCGATCGCACGTCTGCTTCTAAAACCGTGTGAGCTGGTGCTGGCGGACGAACCAACGGGAAGTCTGGACCAGGAAAACAAGCTCATGGTGTTTGAGCTGCTGAAAGAAATGACGAAAGAGGGAAAAACGGTGATCATGGTCACGCACGATGAAGAGCTCAAAGCACTGTGCGATACGGTAATTGAACTGTAAAGGACAGAAATGGCTGTTTTTTTGGCAAGCAAAAGCTTCTTTTTTGGTCTGTTTGCAGGATTGCCACAGATCAAATCAGTCTTTCAAGAGAATCTTTGGCTAGGAATCTGATTCAAGAAACGATTTGCGTTGGCGAGTGGAAAAGACAACCCAAGTTAGCAAAAAAGAACAGAAAAAGCGGTGGAACGTTCTTTGAAATTTGATAAAATGAACACGACAGGAGGGATCAAGATGACATTGGGAGAACGGATCCGAGAAGAAAGAAAACGAATTGGGTTGTCTCAGGAGCAGCTGGCCGAGCACATCGGGGTTTCCCGCCAAACCGTTTATAAATGGGAAAATGAACAGGCGATGCCGGATTTGAAGAATTTGCAGAAACTGGCGGAGGCTTTTCATCAAAAGGTAGAACAGCTGCTGCAGGAAGAGCCGACTTCCGCACCGCAGCAAACGACATTGAATGAGGCCATCGATCAGGGTGAACGGCTGATTCGAAAGCACTGGCGTAAAGGAGGCTTCTTATTGATTTACCGCGGGGTGACGGGTTTGATTTTTGCCTTGCTGGCGTATGGTGCGTCCTATGCTTTTTTTAGCCAAGCGTTTCAAAAGACACAGGGCTTCTTTGGCGGTGACCTGCTGACTGGCCAAGTATCGCTGAGCTATACGATCGGAAGCAGTCCATTCGGCGGAATGGAAATGATCTTCTATGGTTTTGCCTTTGTGATCGGAATGGTGGGGCTGGGACTTTTGATCAGCGGTGTGATTTTGGTTTGGAAAGATCGTGAAATCAATCGAAAAAAGGCTTAAAATCTTCTGATTAGGAAGATTTTTTCTTTTTCTTGACAAAGAAAACCGAAAAAAAGAGGCTTTATGCTATACTGAAACTAACTAGGATCAAAAGGTGATGGCCTTTTTATGCAGGATCAAACTGCGTTTTGGTGAATACAATAGAAAGGATCCAAATCAGGAGGAGAAAAAGGATGTTTGAACGGTGTGATGAAGTCAAAGTACTGCGCGATCCGATCCATGGGTATGTCAACATTGAACTGAAAGTGATCTGGGATTGCCTGAATGCGAAAGAATTTCAGCGTTTACGGCGAATTCGTCAGCTGGGCGGGGCCTACATGGTCTATCATACGGCGGAGCATACCCGTTTTGCCCATTCACTGGGCGTTTATGAGATCGTCCGGAAAATGGTAGAGGAAAATCGCAGCATTCGTACAGCGCTCAGCGAGATCGATCGGGTCACGGTGATGCTGGCGGGGCTGCTGCATGATCTGGGACATGGACCGTATTCGCATTCGTTTGAGCTGATTAGTGGGTTTCAGCATGAAGAGATGACGGTTGCGATCCTTTGCAAAAACAGTGAGGTTCATGAGGTGATGGAAAAGGCCATGCCGGGATTGGCTGAAAAGGTGGCCCAGGTGATCGAGGGAACGCATGAAAATCCGATCCTGATCCAGATGATCAGCGGGCAGCTGGATGCCGATAGAATGGATTATCTGCTGCGGGATGCTTATTTTACTGGCACCAAGTATGGGGAATTCGATATCCAGCGGGTCTTGCGGACGATCCGGGTTCGGGATGGCAAGCTGGTAGTGAAGCAAAGCGGCATGCACAGCGTGGAAGATTACATCATGGCACGGTACCACATGTATTGGCAGGTCTATTATCATCCGGTCGCGCGCTGTTATGAACTGTTGATGAAGGCTTTTTTTCAGCGGCTGCGGGATGTGGCACAAAGCGATCCGTCGGTGTTAGATCGGTTTAGACCGTTTGCTTCGCTGGCCTTGAATGAAACGATGACGATCGAACAGCATTTTTCGATGGATGAGCCGTGCTTCAATTATGGACTGGCACAGTTTCAGCAGGCAAAGGATCCGATCTTGTCTGATCTGGCTTACCGCATCGTCAATCGTCATTTGTTTGGCTATGAAGATTGGATCTCGCAAGCACAGCAGGATTTCTGCCAAAGCCGACTGCTCAGCAGCGGATATGATCCGCGGTACTATCTGCTGAGCGACGAAGCCCGGCAGCGTCCGTATGTGCCTTATAAAGGAGATCGGAAGTCCTTGATCTATGTGGTTACCCCGCAAGAGGAAGTACAGGAGCTTTCTGAGGTCAGTGAAATCGTTAGTGCGCTGATCCGGGGAAAATCCGTGAATGATGTGAAGCTGTATTATCCTAAAGAGATCCTACGTAAAAAAGCGGATCATGAGGCATAGCAGAAGAAGCAGCAAGCCTAAAAAGGGCAGCAGCGTCCAAAGGCCAAGCTGAGGAAGGCTGCCAGGGTGATGCTGAAGCAGAAATAAGATCCATAGAAAAGCCAGACAGATCGAAAGGTATCGTTTCATCAGAGGGCTCCTTTGTTTGGTTTATTCTATGTGAAAACGGATAAAAAAGAAGGGAGAAAGGGAAAAATGGATTATCTTGAACGTGTTCTTGCGGATCTGAAAGAAAAAGATGGCGCTCAGCCGGAATTTCTTCAGGCGGCAGAAGAAGTGCTGCAGTCGATTCGTCCGATTTTTGAAGCGCATCCGGAATATGAGGAGCAGGCGGTACTGGAACGGCTGATCGAGCCGGAGCGGATCATCCAATTTAAAGTGCCTTGGAGAGATGATCAAGGCAAGATGCATGTGAACCGCGGCTGGCGGGTTCAGTTCAGCAGTGTTTTGGGACCGTATAAAGGCGGGCTGCGTTTTCATCCCAGCGTAAATCTGGGGATCATGAAATTCTTGGCTTTTGAGCAGATCTTCAAGAATGCTTTGACGACGCTGCCGATTGGCGGTGCCAAAGGCGGCAGTGATTTTGATCCAAAAGGAAAGTCAGATCCGGAGATTTTGCGGTTTTGTCAGAGCTTCATGCTGGAACTGGAGAAACACATTGGTCCGGATGTGGATGTTCCGGCTGGTGACATGGGCGTGGGAGCCCGTGAAATCGGTTATCTTTATGGGCAGTATCGGCGGATCCGAGGGGCAAGCGAACGCGGTGTGCTGACCGGGAAAGGGCTAAGCTATGGCGGCAGTTTGGCCCGCAAGGAAGCCACCGGCTATGGGCTGATTTATTTTGCTTTGGAAATGATGAAGCGGTCTCACCTGGATCCGCAAGGCCTTCGGGCGATTGTTTCCGGCAGCGGCAATGTTGCGATCTATGCGGCAGAAAAAGCCATGCAGCAGGGAATGCGGGTGATCGCGATGAGCGATTCCAAGGGATATATCGTGGATGAAGCATTGGATCTGGATCTGATCAAACAGATCAAAGAAAAGGAACGCGGCGCTTTAAGCGAATACCCGGCACGAGCGAAGCATGGGGCATACTATCCGGGATCGGTCTATGATGCCGATCTGGCAGCAGAGGTGGCTTTTCCATGTGCAACACAGAATGAGATCGATCTGTCCCGCGCCAAAAAGCTGGTTTTGGGGGGCTGCCGGCTGATTGCGGAAGGGGCCAATATGCCGAATACGAATGAAGCGATCGCTTATTATCGTGAACAGGGCGTGCTGTTTGCCCCGGGCAAGGCGTCCAATGCCGGCGGCGTGGCTACTTCCGCCTTGGAAATGAGTCAGAACAGCATGCGTCTTTCCTGGACCTTTGAGGAGGTCGATGAAAAGCTTCAGGACATCATGAAAGCGATCCATGAACAGTGTGTTCAGGCTATCGAGCAATACCATCTGGATCCAAAGGACTATGTTTCTGCAGCAAATCTGGCTGGGGCGGCCAAGGTCATTGAAGCGATGGTGGCGATGGGCGATTATTGATCGAAAAAACGGCAAAGCAAAATCAAAGGATGGCGCTGGCAAAAAAAAGAATATGAAGGAGATGATTTTATGGAAATGGGACAACGGGAATGGGAATTGTTAAAAAAGATCGGAAAGACCCGGATCAGCGGTTCTAAGGAAGAAAAAGAAACAGCGGAACTACTAAAACAGGAAATTGAACAGCTTGGAGTCAAAGCGGAGCTGATGCCGTTTGAGGTCAGTGCCTGGACGATCCAAAAGGCGGCGCTGACTTCCAAGGAACGTTCGTTTGAGGTGGCTGGCTATGGCCATTGTGCCGATACGCCTGAGGAAGGCGTGACGGCAGGCTTTTACTACATGGAGCAGATGGATGAAGTGGCCAAGGCATTGGCCAAGGACAAGATCGTGCTGGTCAATGGATATTTGGGGCTGGATGGCTACAAGGCCGTCGTGGAATCCGGCGCAGTGGGCTTCATCACCTACAGCGGAGATATCCGCGATACGCTTGAAGACACCGATCTGTTCACGACACGGGAACTGCGGCCGCAGCTGCAGAAGCTGGGAAAACTGCCGGGCGTTCATCTGCGCGTTCAGGATGCAATGGAGCTGGTGAAAAGCGAACCATCGGAATTGACCCTGACGGTGCAGCAAAACGAATCAACCGCCGTTTCGTACAATGTGCTATCGGAAATCCCAGGAAAAGAAAATCCGGAGGAAGTCATCTTATTGACGGCTCATCTGGATTCGGTGGAATTTTCTTCAGGAGTCTATGACAATGGCGCGGGCAGTGTGATCTTGATGGAATTGCTGCGCTATTTTAAGGAGCATCAGCCAAAGCGGACCTTGCGTTTTCTGTTTTGCGGCAGTGAGGAGCGCGGTCTGCTGGGCAGCCATGCCTATGTTCAGCAGCATCCAGAGGCGCTGTCAGCCATTCGGCTGGTCGTCAATGTGGATGTTGCCGGCCCGGTCTTAGGACAGGAACGGATCTTTGTGATGGCAGAAGAGGAAACCGTGGCGATGGTCCAATTGCTGGCAAAGGAAGAGGGCTTTGCTGCAAAGATCGAATCGAACATTTATTCCAGCGATGCGATCCCGTTTGCCGATCAGGGGATCCCAGGGGTTAATTTTACCCGTTTTGGAGTACCGGGAACGGCTTATATCCACAACCGGCATGATACGCTGCAGTTTATGAGCGCAGCCAGTCTGGAAAAGACGACTCGTTTTGTGTTAAGCTTTTTAAAACGGGTCGATGGCAGCAAAGTGTTTGCGATTCCGCGCCAGATTCCGAAAAATATTCGGGAGAAAGTGGACGAATATTTAAAGAAGCCAAAAAAGGAAGAGAAGAAAGAAAACTAAAAAAACCGCGCAATGCGGTTTTTTAGTCGCTTTTTTTAAACCAGTAAATCGAACCATTGTTGTCCAGCTGCCCGGTAATCGGGTTGACCTTCCGTTCTTCCAGATTATGAGTCAAGGAATACCAAGGCCCGGGACTGTCCTTAGGATAAAGTTTATTCCAGATCGTTTGGAACATCGAGCGCGCCAGCTTGCGCTCCTCGGTGGTTGTCAGGGCCTGATTTTCATCATAGCCGTTCCAGATGACCAGGGTCAGCTGCGGATTGTAGCCGGCAATCAGGCTGTCCCAGTCGCTGGAACCGGATTTGGCAGCCACCGTGGTATAGGGCTCATAGCCCAGCAAGGAAGGACCGGATACATAATTGTTTTTGATGTCAAAGGGAGCCCGCAGCAGGGAAGTAAGAACCAGGGTGTCATTCTGATCCAAAAGCTGTTTGGGTTCGATCTGGCGTTGGTAGAGCACGTTGCCTTGGCTGTCCCGGATGCATTTGATGAATGCCGGTTCTTCGAATAGTCCTTCGGAGGCAAAGGTGTTGTAGATCTTGGCCAGATCGATCAGCGGGAAGTCGGTCGTTCCCAGTGCCATCGAAGCGGTCGGCTCTTTTTGTTCGATGCCAAAGGATTTCAGTGCTTCATAAAGCATGTCGATGCCCAGATAAAGATGGGTCTTGATGGCATAGACATTGTCGGAAGTGGAAATCGCGTGAATCAGAGAAATATCGGTGTTGGCGTAGAGGTTTTTGTAATTTTCTGGGGTATAGGCCACGGTCTGCGTCAGCTGAAAGCTGGTTTTTTCGCTTAAAAAGGTGGTATCGGGCTGAAAGCCTTGACTCAAAGCCAGATAATACAGCAGCGGCTTGATGGTCGAGCCGACCTGCCGTTGAGAATACAGGGCCCGATTGTATTGGGTATCAGTGTAGCGGGTCCCGCCGGAAATGGCCTTGACTTTAAAGGTGATCGGCTCCAGGGCCAGCATGGCCGTTTGCTGGGTGGAATCGGCCATGGTCTCATCGATCGTGGCCTGCATGATGGCTTGCAGCTCAGGATCATAGTAGGTATAGATATCCAACCCGTTTTCCAGCTGTTCCTCACTACAGAAGCCCAGCTTTTGACATTCGGCAAAGACCGCGTCTTTGTAGTAGCCGGCGATATTTTTTTCGATCTGCTGATGATAATCGCAAAGGGCGATTTCTTCGGCAAAGATGGCATCGGCTTCTTCCTGACTCAGCACGTGGTTGCTGACCATGGCATCCAGCACGGTACGCTGGCGCTGACGGCTGGCTTGATAATCATTGAATGGGGAATAATAGGTGGGACCATTGGGAATGCCGACCAGCATCGTGATTTCTGCAAGCGAACATTCGGTAAGTGGTTTATCGAAAAAGAATTGGGCAGCGGTATTGATCCCAGTGATCCCATGGCCGAAATAAGAAGTGTTCAGGTAGGTTTCCAGAATTTCTTCTTTGGTATAATGAAGCTCCAGTCGAATGGCCCAGACGAGTTCTTTTAATTTTCTTTCGAAGGACTGTTCCTGTGTAAGGTACAGATTTTTGGCGACCTGCTGGGTGATCGTGCTGCCGCCTTGGACGATCTTCCATTGGGTCAGATCGACCCAGGCGGCTTTAATCAGCCGCAAGGGATCGATCCCAAAATGCTGGAAATAACGCTTATCTTCAATGGAAATGATAGCGTCAATGACTTCCTGCGGAATGTCTTCATAAGCAATCCAGTCAATGCTGGCTGTATTGCTGGCTTGATAAAAGATGTTTAGCTCGTCATCGTAAAGCCTGATGGAAGAGTTTTCCATCAGTTTGGGAGCGGGCAGCAAAGCGCAGATCAAGGTGAATAGAAGAAGTGAAAAAAAGGTGCATATAATCGTGATCTGAGCGATTTTTAGGAATTTTTTCAAAGGAATCACCTCATGCTTATTGTGGTCATTTTTTGAAAGTTTAAACTGACTATTGACATCGAGGTGGTTTTGTCTATAATCAAGAGGAAAAGGTTGGACGGGTCATGAAAAAAAGGAAAATTCTTCTTGATTGTACACAAACCAATCTGCTGGAAAATACGGTGGAATTACAAAATAATCTGCCGGGAATTTGGCTTGATGAACAAAATGTGGAATATAGGGAATCAGAAGCGGTGCAGGTCGTGCTTTCCTTTATGGAAGCAGGCTTGCGAATCGAACGGAAGAGCGAAAATCATACCCGGCTCTTTTGCTGCCCGAAAAGAAAAACCAAAGCATGGATGCAAACCGAATGGGGTGAATTTGTTTTCGATGTGGAAACAGATTACATCAGCAGGGAAGCGCATCAAATTGAGGTTCAATATCGGTTGAGTCAGAACGGCATGCTGATCCATCAGGTACGGTTCTGCTGGAAATTAAAGGAGGAACAGGCATGAATCAGATTGAAAACAAGTTGAAGCAGGCAATTCAGGAAGCGGTGCAGAAAGCTTTCGCGATAACCATCGAGACAGAGGAGATCAACATTGAAATTCCAAAAGAGAAAAGTCATGGAGATTATTCGACCAATGCGGCCATGCGATTGACCAAACAGCTAAAGAAGAATCCAAGAGAAATTGCATCGGCACTGTGTGAGGCGCTGGATAAAGAAACCGCTTCAGTCGAACGGATCGAGATTGCTGGACCGGGATTTATTAACTTTTTCATGAAAAGCGACCGTTTGGCAAGCGTTATTCAGACCATTTTGAAAGAACAGGAAAACTATGGCAAAAGCGATGCTGGAAAAGGGATCCGGATCAACGTAGAATATGTTTCGGCCAATCCTACCGGTGATTTGCATCCGGGCCATGCCCGCGGAGCGGCAATCGGGGATAGCGTTACCCGAATGCTGAAAATGGCGGGCTATGAGGTTACTCGCGAATATTATGTGAATGATGCCGGAAACCAGATCGATAAAATGGGAAAGTCCCTGCAGGCCCGATATCTTCAATTATGCGGGGTCGAAGCAGAGGTGCCGGAGGATGGATATCATGGTCCGGATCTGATCGAGATCGCAAAAGAGCTAAAAAAGGCATATGGCGATCGTTATGCGCATACTAGTAAAGCGGAAAGCCTTGCTTTTTTCAAAGAAGAGGGGCTGAAAGCAGAATTAAAGAAGCTGAAAGACGACTTAGCCCTGTTCAATGTGGAGTTTGATGTGTGGACCTCTGAACGCAGCGTTTATCAGCGTGGATTAGTAGAGAGAGCCGTAGCAACGCTGATTCAGCAGGGGATGACCTATGAATCTGAAGGAGCACTTTGGCTAAAGACGACCGAATTTGGAGATGATAAGGATCGTGTTTTACGGAAAAGTGATGGCAGCTATACGTATCTGACTCCGGATATTGCCTATCATCTGGATAAGCTGGATCGCGGGTATGATCAGCTGGTCGATTTTTTCGGGGCCGATCATCATGGCTATATCGTTCGTTTGAAAGCGGCCATTCAGGCCTTGGGCTATCCAAGCGATAAGCTGGATGTGGATATCATCCAGATGGCTAGAATGATCAAAGATGGAGAAGAATTTAAACTTTCTAAACGTAGTGGAAAAGCGGTAGCGCTGCGGGATCTGATCGAAGAGGCAGGCGCTGATGCGGTACGGTATTTCTTTGCTTCCAGAGCGGCGGATACGCAAATGGATTTCGATATTGATATGGCCAAAAAACAGACGAATGAAAATCCGGTGTATTACGCTCAGTATGCTCATGCCCGGATGTGTTCGATCCTTCGTCAGGCAGAAGGAATCTCCATTGCGGATCAAACGAATTTGATCGCTCATCCAAAAGAACTTGAACTGTGTAAGCATCTGAATGAATTTGCGGCAGTAGTGGCTGATGCGGCGAAGTGCCGTCAGCCGCATAAGATGTGCAACTACATCCGGACGCTGGCGCAGGATTTCCACAGCTTTTATGCGGAATGCAAGGTGGTTGATAAAGAGAACCCAGAGCTTTCAGCGCAGCGGCTAGCGTTAGTAACTGCTGCGAAGATCACGATGAAAAACGCACTGAACCTGATTGGGGTTAGTGCGCCTGAAAAGATGTAAGAGAGGAATAAATCAAACATGGCAAAATCAATGACGGATGTCGCTTTTGAATTGTTAGGTAAAAAAAAGAAAGAGGTTTCTTTCGCCAAATTGTGGGATGAAGTAAGTCAGACGATGGGCTTTTCCGTTGCCCAAGCAGAAAATAAGATTGCGAATTTCTATTCGGACATGATGCTGGATAAGCGTTTTGTCTCTCTTCCGGAAAACATGTGGGATCTGCGTCAGCGGCATAAATTTGAAGAAGTTCATATTGAGCTGGACAGCATCGTTTTAGAAGATGATGAGGAAGAGAGCGAAGAAAACGAGGATTTTGAGGACGAAGAGGCGATGGAGGATCCGCAAGAAGAATCTTTTTAAAAAGGCTGGACAACAGCCTTTTATTAATTAGGAAAAAGAAAGGGGAAAGAAGCGTGAAGGCTGCTTTTATCGATCGGGATGGAACAATCTGTCAGGATGTTCCGGATGAACAATGGGCCAGCATCAAGGAGCCAATTCTAATAGAAGGGGCCATCCAGGGACTGCGTTTGCTGCTTGAAAGAGGCTATTCGCTGATCATGATCAGCAATCAATATTTGATTGGTGAAAAAATGATCACCGAGGAACAGTTCTGGCAGTTTCATCGACAGCTGATGGCGATGTTAAAAAAGGAAGGTGTGGAATTTCTGGAGGTTTTGATCTGTCCTCACGCGCGAAACAGCGGGTGTTCCTGTATGAAGCCGGGACGGGGAATGATCGATCAGGCCTTGGGAAAATACCCGGATCTAAACCTGCAGGAATCGCTTTTGATTGGAGATTCCCTTTGTGATCAGCAGCTGGCGGAAAAAATCGGTGTACCGTTTTATCCGATTGAGCAGCAGCGCTGGCCAAGACTATGAAATTGAAGAAAGGAAAG
The DNA here is from genome assembly GCA_944327135.1 of uncultured Erysipelotrichaceae bacterium. Lineage (GTDB taxonomy): Bacteria > Bacillota_I > Bacilli_A > Erysipelotrichales > Erysipelotrichaceae > CALVGQ01. Next base: position 42,064 of record CALVGQ010000065.1, read on the forward strand.
AAACTTTTCTTTTTTTTGTGGGAATTTATGGGAAATGTGGGAAAAGTTAAAATATTTCATGTTGAAAAAATCACAAGCTGAGGTAAACTTATCCCCAGAGAAGGCCTTGTCAAAAAAAGAACAAACTGGGAGGAAAAAGAAATGAAGAGAATGCTTTGTCTGCTTCTGTCTGCGGCGATGCTTTTGGCAGCTGCTGGCTGCAGCGCCAATTCGCCGCAAGAGGAAACAGAAAACGCGGTCTATCAGCCGGGAACATATACCGGAACGGCCATTGGTCATAGCGGAGAAGTGAGTGTCGAGGTGACCTTGAGCGAAAATGCCATCGAGCAGATCGAAGTCATCGCAAGTGCAGAAACAAGCGGCATCGGTGATGTGGCTGCAGAACAGGTTATCGCAGACATTTTAAAGAATCAGTCCTTGGATGTTGATGCCGTCAGCGGCTGTACGGTCAGTGCCAATGCGTTCCGCAATGCGATCGAATCGGCCTTGGCAAGTGCAGGAGCAGATATCGAAGCGCTGCGAAAAGTTGAAAAGCAGCAAGTAGAAGCTGAAGAAGAAACGCTGGAAACGGAGGTTGTCGTCGTTGGCTCAGGAGCGGCTGGCTTGATGGCAGCACTGGAAGCGGCGCAAAATGGAGCGAAAGTCGTTGTTTTAGAAAAGCTGGCTCGTACTGGCGGTGCGACCCGGACTTCAAGCGGAATGATCGTTGCAGGCGGAACGAGCCTTCAGGAAGAAGCAGGAATCCAGGACAGTGTACAGAATCTGAAAGATTATTGGATCGAACGCGGAGAAGATCAGGTTGATGTTGAAATGGTGAATTATGTAGCAGATCACATCAACGAATGCTTGGATCAATTCTTAGAGTTGGGGATCGGATACAGTTCTTCTTTGATCCTTCAGTCGGGAACAGCGACGATCAACCGAGCACATATGCCAGCTGGAGCAGGAGCAGAACTGTGCGATAAGCTGATTGCAGCGTTACAGGATCTCGGAGTGGAAATTAGAACTGAGACGAAAGTAGAAAGCTTGATCCAGAATGAAAATCAAGAAATCGTAGGGGTAAAGGCAACGACGGAAAACGGCAGCTTGACGGTGCAGGCCAAGGCTGTGATTCTGGCTACAGGAGGTTATGGCTGGAATGAAGAGCTGATTGCAGAATATTCACCGAAAGCCGAAGGCGCATGGCCTTGCACCAGCCCGGGCAATACCGGAGATGGCTTGCTGATGGCGATGGAAGTCGGAGCAGACACGGTATTTAAAGGCGGATTTATCGGATGGAAGGTCTGCACTCCGGCATACGATCATACTACGGCAATTGGAGCGCCTGTGTATGGCGCGGCTAATTTGATTGTCAATACGGAGGGAGAACGGTTCTGCAATGAAGTGTTGGACTATCCGTTTGTGTATAATGCCATGCAAGAAGATGGCAGTGAAAAATTTTATTGGATCTTTGAAAGCGGCGACAGCGAGACAAAAGATCTGGTCAACAATGTCAGTGATACCGTGGCTAATTTGGAATTGGGAGTAGAAGCGGGGGTCGTTTATAAAGCGGACACGATCGAAGAACTGGCTGAAATCAGCGGATTGACCTCTTTGCCAGAGAGCGTTGCTGCGTATAATGAAGCGATTGAAAAGGGCGTCGATGAAGCCTTTGGCCGGGATACGGCAACGATGACGGCCATCGAGAATGGTCCATTCTATGCGATTGTTTCACAGCGGGCAACCTTGGGAACCTTTGGCGGCTTGAATACCAACATCAGCGGTGAAGTGGTGGATGCTGACGAGCAGCCGATCGCAGGCTTGTATGCGGCTGGAGAAGTCGCTAATGGGGAATTTTTCCCAGTGATTTATCCGGCTTCCGGCTCTTCGCTTTCGATGTGTATCGTTTTGGGAAAAGAAGCAGGAAAAAGCGCAGCAGCGTATGCCGCTACCAAAAATTAAAGATCAGGGCGGCGTAAGCTGCCTTTTTCTTTAAAGACAGAATGCGAAAAGTAAGATAAAATAAAAAAGGAGGGAAAAACATGCGGAAACGGGTAACATTGGAAGACATTGCAAAGGCCACCCATACCAGCAAATCAACGGTATCACGGGTGATGACCCAGAAGGGATATGTGGCTGAAGAATCCCGACAGGCGATCCTGAAGGCGGCCCAGCAGATGAACTATCGCCCGCAGAAATCTCATCAGACCAATTATGTGCGTGATATGATCATGGTCATTGCCTGTCAGCTAAGCAGTGAAGCTCAGACCACTTTAGCCAATGCGATCCGTCTTGCTTTGGAGCAGCATGGAAAAAAAACTGCGATTGTTTCAGTGGATTTTGGAAGCCGGGCAGTGATTGAATATATTGAATATGCAATGGAACGCAATTTTGGCGGGATTATCACGCTGGGGGTTTTGGAAACGGAAGAACTGCGGGAGACATTGCGAAGCCTGAGTTGTCCGGCAGTGATGTTGAATCAGACGATTGAGGGCGTGAATGCGGGCAAGGTAGAAATGGCGGATTATGAAGGGGCCTATCAGGCCACCGAATATTTATTGAAACGCGGTCATACGGAGATTGCCTTTTTGAATGGATATGAAAATGCGGCGGCGATTGCCGATCGGGAACGGGGCTTTTGTGATGCGATGGCGGATCATGGATTTTATGCCGAAGACATCCATATCATTTATAAAAGTTTTGAAGAAAGCAGCGGCCGTGAATTTGCGGAGGAGATGATTCGTGATCATCTGCCCTATACGGCGGTGCTGACAGCCAACGATATGTTGGGGATCGGATTGCTGCAGCGCTTGAAGGAATGCCAGATCAAAGTGCCGGAACAGGTCAGCCTGCTGAGCTTTGGCGATACCTTGATTTCTCGGATGAGCAGTCCGGCGCTGACCGTTATGTATTACGATTTTCAAAAAATGGGTGAAGCTCTGGCCATGATGCTGCTGGAACACATAGAGCGTCCGTTCATGCGAGCGAAGACGATCAGCTTTCGTCCTAGGCTGATCGAGCGGGAAAGCGTGGCGGATCGCAACAAGCAAAGCGCTCAAAAAACGTAAAATTTCCCGGGAAATAAAAAAAAGACGAGCCTTAAGGCTTGTGGATCAGCTTTTCTTGTAATGGAGAGCAAGCGGGTTTAAAACGCAAACAAAATCAATTTTTGATGGTTTTGCGTTAAGGAGAACTTAAAAAATCTTTTTAAGATAGAAAAAATGGATGACCAAGCCAGTGCAAAAAACGCTTGGTCATCCGTTTTGAAAAGCAGACCGTTTTTATTGGTTTTTACGCTGCTGATCGATCGCTTGAAGCCGTTCTTTCTTCAGGATCCCGCGATCGATGAAATAAGCGGTATCCAGTTTTTCCAGATCGACCACCGGTTCGTTTTGAATGGCTAGCTGTAATTCCTGTTCCAGGCTAAAGAGCTGGTCCTTTTCTTCTTTTTTGGCCAGGTTGGCAGGAAAAAATGGGGGATTGGCCTCGCGGTAGAAATTGATTTCAAAGTCCTCATAGCGGACAAAATCATCATCGACAATACAGCCCTTGAGACCCCATTGCTTTTCTTTTTCGATCAGCTGGCGCCGCAGATTTAGCCGGATCGATTCAAAATCCTCTGGGTGCGTGAAAAGCAGGTTTTCTGTTTCATGCGGATCCTGGATCATGTCGAACAGCTCTTCTTTGCCGCCGCCATAGTAATAATTGTATTTGTACTGCTTGTTTCGCAGGCTGCACCAGCGGCGGGCGCCGTGCTGATGCTCGATGTACTGAACGCTGCGGTCTTTTTCATTGCTGAAAAGAGAAGCTCCCGGCAAGGTGATCTTGCCCGGATAAGGGATACCGGCCGCATCGAGGAAGGTCGGGAAAAGATCATTGAGGTCGACAAAGTCTTCCATGATGGTACCTGGCTGAATGCGTTCCGGCCAGCGCAGGATCATTGGAATCTTGCTGGAGCCATCATAAGGCAGGAATTTCTGATAGGTGCCCATATCCCCGAGCATTTCTCCATGGTCGCTGGTAAAGACGACCAGGGTGTTGTCCAATTCCCCCATTTCTTCCAGCTTGGCCAAGATCCGGCCGACGTTTTTGTCGACGAAAGTAATGGCGGAATAATACAGCTCACGTGCCCGCATCAGCGTTTCGTGATTAGGATAGTCTGCGATGTTTTTGTTTTCTTCAGCTAAAGTCGAAATAGGGGTTTTGCTTTGATAAGGTTCTGGAATAGTCCGCCCTTTGTAACAGTCGGCATAGCTTTCCGGAACATCAAACGGCGGATGTGGTGCGATAAAACCAGCCCAAAGCAGAAACGGCTTGTTGATGGACTTGGTTTCCAGATAGCGGATGGCCTCGGTGGCAACCCAGCTGGAACCATGATCCTCTTCTTTCACCAGGGATTGCTGCGGCTGCATATAGAGCAGATGGCGAACGCCATGGACACTTTGCAAATGCGGATATCCATGTTCCTTCAGATAAATCGCATAATCATCATCTTCCCGATAGCGCGGGATCTCATCCATCAGATAGAGCCGGTGGAAACCATTATGCCGACGGTAGGGCTGAAAATGCATTTTCCCGATGGCAATGGTATCGTATCCCTGATCAGAGAGGCATTGCGCAAAGGTAGGCAAATCATAGGGAATCTGATGGGAATCATCAAAATAATTATCATCAAAGGTATGCCAACGTGCGCTCAGGCCGGTGATGATGTTGTGCCGGGCCGGTAAACAGACCGGATTGGGAGAATAGGCATTGACGCAGTTGCAGCCTTCATGGACCAGACGGTCCAGATTGGGGGTGATCATGTGGGGATAACCGCTGGCGGCAATCGTGTCAAAACGCTGCTGATCGGTGGTGATTAGTAAGATATTGGGTCTTTTTTCCGTCATCCTTGATACCTCTTTTCTTTTTTCAGTATAGCAGAATCCCCTTCAATTGAAAACGGTTTCCAGGGAAAGGCGGGGCATGATATAATCAAAACGCAAAGGCAGGGATACGGATGAATTATCAGGAATACATGGAAAAAACCTATGCCGCCTGGCTGGGAAAATGGATCGGAATCCGGCTGGGCGCTCCGGTGGAAGGATGGACAGCCGAGGAGATCCGCCGGATCTACGGATCGGTGAAAGGGTATTTGGTCGATTATGGGACGTTTGCAGCGGATGATGACGCGAATGGTCCGATGTTTTTTGTAAGGGCGTTGGAAAAACACTGCAGCGAAGAAATCCAGGCCGAGGAAATGGGAGAGAATGTCCTGAATTGGCTGTGTGATGGACATGGCTTTTTCTGGTGGGGCGGAGAGGGGATCGCCACGGAACATACGGCTTACAACAATCTGAAAAAAGGAATTGCGGCCCCGCAAAGCGGCAGCGCTGCATTGAATGGAACGGCGCTGGCGGAGCAGATCGGCGGTCAGATTTTCAGTGACTGCTGGGGCTATGTGGCTTGTGGAAATCCACAGCGGGCCAAAAATCTGGCGGCCAAGATGAGCAGCGTGACGCATGACAAAGACGGAATCCAAGGCGGAATCTTTGTGGCGGTTTCGATTGCCTTGGCGTATCAGATGAACGACGCCCGGACAATCGTTGAACAGGCGCTGACCTTTCTTGATCCGCAAAGCAGTTATGTGAAGCTGTGCCGCTCAGTGATCGAACAGATTCGTGCTGCACCGGATGATCCTCAGCGGGTCTTGAGCTGGATCTTTCATAAGCATGGCTATGATCGCTATCCGGGTGTCTGTCACATCCTGCCGAATACGGCGATCATGATCTGGGCCCTGTTTTATGGAAACAATGATTTTGACCGGACGATGACGATGCTTTGTGAGGCTGGCTGGGATACGGACTGCACCCTGGGAAATGTCGGATCGATCCTGGGAGCGATGCTGGGACTAGCGGGGATCGATGAGAAATGGAGCCGGCCGATGGAGGATGTTGCGCTTTTTAGCAGCTGCATGGGGTCTAAAAATATTGATACGATCAGCCGTACGGCGCGGGTTTTTGCTGAATTGGGCTGGCAGCTGCAGAAAAAAAAGGTCCCGTCTTCTTTGCGGCAGGATCCGCATCAAATCGATTTTATCTTGCCGCGGGCAACGGGTGGATTTCGGATTCGTTCCAACCGGTATTTTGAAGCCAACCTGATCCAGTCGGAAGGAAAGCTGAAGGTCGCCGTCAACAACATTTATCCGCAGGTTCAAGGAGAAATCTTTTTAAAAACATATTATCAGCCCAACGAGGTGTATGATTCCCGTTATGAGCCGTCCTTTTCCCCAACGGTTTATCCTGGCGAAACGATCTGGATGGAGCTGATCAACCCGGATCAGCTTAGCGGCTGTGTTGCGCTTTATGCTTTGGCCGTGGATGGCCGGCTTTTCATTCAGGAGAAGACGGCTTTCATACAGGAACAACGGCTGGAGTGGACGATCCCGCCCTCGGATGCGATCATTGCGGAAATCGGGTTGCGGATATGGGCTTTTGAAAGACAGATGCGCAAGTTCTTTTGGATCCAAAAGGCGGGGATTTATCCTCAGGCCTGTTATCAGATTGATTTTACCCGGACGGCAATGGAAGACTGGGGAGTGGATTTTGGCAATCAGCAGCGCCATGAAGTAGCGCAGTGCGTGACTCATCATGGAACGGCCTATACCGATCGTCAGGGACTGCATCTGCAGGGAATGATCACCTTTGGCGATGCCGATGGACAGCTGACGGAACTGACGGTTTGTTTTGAGAAGGAGCCGACAGCCGTTTTGACGGTGGCTTTTGATGTGGGCGGTTTCATGGATTACAAGGGGATCCGGATCGTGGAGAATCAGGTAGAATTTGTGAAAAAAAAGAAAGGGCTTACAAAAAATCTTATTTTTACTTGTGAAAGTGCTGTTAATGGGAAAATTGCATTGAAAATAGACCGGAAACATGGTTTAATAAAAGTAGTTTCTAAGGAAGGTTCCCAAGCTTTTTTTGAAGAAACGATCATCAGGGGGCAGGGGGGCGTTGCCTTGATGACGGAGGGATCGGGATCCTGTATCATTCATGGTTGTAAACTGGAGACATCTGGTTTTCAATAAAAAAATTCATTTTGGGAGGAAGACAAATGAAGAAATTTTTATCTTTGCTTCTTGTCGCTGTTCTGACACTGGGACTGGCGGCATGCGGTAACGACACTACTCCTTCGACCTCGCCGGATACAGAAGGCGGAAATGAAGGAACCGAGGTAACGAAGGTAGCGCTGTTGCTTCCGTATACAGGAGACCAGTCTTACTTTGATGTTACGGTAAAAGGTCTGGATCTTTTGAAGGACAAATACGGTGATGCCATCGAAGTCAAGCTGATTGAAATGGGAACCGATGAAGCAAACTGGGAAACAGCGAACCGTCAGGCTGCTGAGGCTGGATATGACATCATTATTTCCGGTAACTGGCAGTATGAAGCAGCGATGCTCCGTGTTGCACAGGAATATCCAGATATCAAATATTTGAACTTTGACTATTCGGATGCAGCGCTGAACTCGATTGACAATGTTTACGGTATTACCTATGCTGCCAATGAAATCGGATATCTGGCTGGTGTTGTTGCTGCTGTTAAATCACAGAGCGGCATTATCGGCGGTGTCGGCGGACAGCAGAACAATGGTATCATGCAGTTCATGGCTGGATTCCTGCAGGGCGCTTCGGATGTCAATCCGGATATTCAGGTGATGATTTCGTATGTCGGTGATTTCCAGGATGCCAACAAGGCTAAAGAAATCTCACAGAATATGATCAATCAGGGTGCTGATGTGATCTGGGGCTGTGCTGGCGGTGCCGGTAATGGAGTCTTTGCGGCTGTAGCAGAAAATGAAGGCACTTGGGCTATCGGTGTTGACTCTGACCAGTATGCAGCGATGGTTGAAGGACAGCCTGAATTGGCTAAGACGATTCTGACTTCTGGTTTGAAACGCTGTGATCAGGGTATTCTGGATGCCGTAACGATGATGATCGAAGGAACGGCTCCATATGGAACTCAGAAAGTTTTGGGTTATGCTGACGGCGGTGTCGGACTGGCTGAAAATGAGTACTATCTGGCCAACATGTCGGAAGAAGAGCTGGCAAAGGTCAAGGAATTCACGGACAAGGTTTTGTCGGGTGAAACGGAAGTTGTTGACGAGCTGGTAACTCCGGGCGTTTACGACGAATACCTTGAAAAATTTGGGAAATAAGTAAAAGTTTTAGCGTCGAAAGAATGCTCCGTCAGCTGATGGGGCATTCTTTGTAAACAGCGAGGTGGTAGCATGGAAGACATCATTTTAAAACTTGAAAATATTACCAAAATCTATCCGAACGGGACGGTGGCCAACAAAAACATCAATATCGAATTGCGAAAAGGTGAGATCCATTCGATCGTTGGAGAAAATGGCGCGGGCAAATCAACCTTGATGAAAATCATCTTTGCGATTGAAAAACAAACTGAAGGTAAGATTTACTACAAGGGGCAGGAAATCAATTATCAGAGCTCAATGGAAGCAATCGAAAACGGGATTGGTATGGTACACCAGCATTTTATGCTGATCCCGTCGTTTACCGGAGCGCAGAACATTGTTTTGGGAGCGGAGCCGCGAAAAGGCGCATTCATCGATATGAAGGCCGCAGTAGAACAAACCCAGGCACTGGCTCATCAGTATAATTTTGAGATCGATGTCAATCAAAAGGTGGCCGATCTGAATGTTAGTGCCAAACAAAAAGTAGAAATCCTGAAAACATTATATCGCAACGCGGAGGTTATCATTCTGGATGAGCCGACAGCAGTGCTGACTCCGCAGGAAACAGATCAGCTGTTTGAACAGCTCAAGAAGTTCAAGGAAATGGGACATACGATCGTTTTCATTTCGCATAAGCTGAATGAAGTAAAACAGATCAGTGATCGGATCACGGTCATTCGGCTGGGAGAGACCAAAGGAACGTATAATGCGGAAGAGGTTACGATCGAAAAACTGACCGAACTGATTATCGGACGGAAGCTGGAAAGCTCCTACGATGAATTTAAAAAGCCTGTGGATCATCCAGAGCTGATTCTGGATGTTCGCAACATGAACGTGAAGGAAGCCGGAGTATCCAAGGTAAAAGACATTAATTTTTCGATCAAGGGCGGAGAAATTCTGGGCATTGCCGGAGTTCAGGGCAATGGACAGGAAGAGCTGATTCGCTGTCTGAGCGGACTTTCAGGATTCCAGGAAGGAACCGTTCGGTTAGCTGGGCAGCAAATCGAGAAGCTATCGATTTTGGAAAAGCGGAATGCGGGCATGTCCTATATTCCGGAAGACCGGATGGAGGATGGCTGTGCGGCGGAAGCGAGCATTCAGGATAATCTGATCTCAACGACCTATCAGCGCCCTTCGATGAGCGGAAAGGTGTTTTTAAAGGGAAAGAGCATTCGTGAGGCGGCCCGCAGCCTGATTGATCGGTTCAGTGTCAAAACGACTTCAGAAAAAGAAAAGGTCAGCTCTTTGTCAGGCGGAAACATCCAGAAAGTGGTTGTGGCGCGGGAATGGAGCACCCAGCCTAAGCTGATGATTGCGGAGCAGCCAACGCGTGGAATTGATATTGGCAGTGCGAACTATATCCATCATCAGCTGATCGATATGCGCAATGAGGGAGCGGGAATTTTATTGGTTTCAGCAGATCTGAATGAAGTCATGTCGCTGTCAGATCGTCTTCTGGTCATGTATGATGGTCAGATCGTGGCTTATTTTGACAGCTTAAAGGGAGTAACCGAGAACCAGCTGGGACTGTATATGCTGGG